>JAQUMP010000015.1 GCA_028718065.1 Chitinivibrionales bacterium
ATTGTTCCGCCATCGATACTCATAACACAGATATAACCGTTCTGGACAAACGCGACACGTTTGCCGTTGGGAGAGATACGCGCTTGGGATGCCGGCGCGGAGACAAGCTTGGTTGTTTTAGCAATAGCATCTCCGGCGATATCGATACGGTAAAGATCTCCATTCCAATGATTGCCTTGAGCTGAGTTTGATGAAGCCGTTAGTCGTGCCGTTACGGCAATGCCATCCACAGCCCACAGGTTTAAGGCAACGACCATGACCGTTAAACCGCTTAACATGAAGTTTTTCATCGTATCTCCCTTTTTCATTTTTACGTAATGTCGGGGCCTTCACTAATATATTAATTTAAAATTGACTGGTCATCCAGTTCCGCTCTTTACAGAACGGAGGCTATTTACTTTAGTGAATCTCTAATCCGGCCGCTGACCTATCGACCTGCCCTCAAGGAAGGCGATTGCGGCGTTCCGTGTTAACAATAAGCCGCGCCCCATCTTGGCCGGATATTTGTTCGATCAACACACCCGAATGAGCATTATTAAGATTTGCGATTTTGCGACCACGAATGTCGTACATTAGAACCACAGCATTTTTTCCACTTCGATCACTGCTCATTAAGTTTGCGCCGGGGCGATTAATTACGGCAGTACTCGCAATAGTAAAAACGCCAGTTACGTCTTTGGTCAATTTTATATTGTCATAGGGCGCGTTCAGGCGGACCATGCATTTGTTCGATGCGCAATTGATTGTATTGCCCGTTGGACCGATAAACGATAGCGGTATTTTCCATTTTAGCGTGCCGACATTCCCTTGGTAATAAGCAGCATTGCCGTCATGAATAAGAACGCTCTCAACGAGTGACGACCAATTTAAACCCTGATCCGTGGTAAGTTCGATATCCAGCCCCGTGGTCGTGGTGTTTGCCAGCCTGGTCCAGGAAATCGTGAGCGTATCGCCTATTTTATAGGTTGCTGCCTGCAGGGGAGCAGTAATGGTTACTGGTCGGTAAACAAGCACTGTTGCCGTGGCGCTTTTTGTTACCCCCTTGGATGTCGCGGTTGCCGTGACGGTATAGGGTCCGCCGGCCGTGGTCGCTGCGGAAAATAACCCGCTCGTGGAATCGATCGACTGGCCGCCTTCTATGGTCCACTTGAATGTGGGCTGCGGTACAAGACCGGCTCCGCCGACGGAAGTAGCAAGGGCGGCAAATGTTATCGGCGACCAGGTGCTGGTCGTGCATTTCGCCGGTGTGACGATTAAATTTGCGAATGTCAAGGCAGGGTCGGTTACCTGCAAAGCAACGGTATAAGTGGCGCTTGTCGGTTGAGCGTTGCCGCAGGTTACGGTCACTGTCGCCGCATAAGTCCCGATATTCAGGGAGCCAAGCGAAATAGTATTACTGAGCGTCTGAGTGTTCCCCGAACCGCTGGGACTGCCGACGGTAAGCCATCCAGAGCCGGATGTATAGCTAATGCTGGTGGTTACGGTGTTAAGGGTCCCGATGCCGCTATTGGTGATCTGGACCGTTTGGGCCGCCGGAGATGCGCTGCCTTTATCGGCGGCAAAACTAAGCGTGGCAGGGTTTAATACCATCGTCGCCGCGGTTTGCGTTGCCGATCCAACCCAGAAATCGCCTGCGTCACCCGGTCCGGTAATGATCTGTTTTCCCGTTCTCCAATTAAATAAGCATTGGCCGTCTTGATAATTTATCTCTGGCACGGCATCGCGACATCTTGTGATCCAATCGGCGCTGTTGGTAGCGCCTCCAGCACCATAAAACGTGGGAAAATGTGTATTGCCGCACTGAACAAAGGTATCTAAAGCTCCGGTTTTACAAACAGCGCTATTGCCATTTAGGGAAGAATCAGCAAAGCCGCCGGGAAAGTTAATTTTTACAATATCGTAGCTGGCATGGTCCGGATGTCCATTATAAAGATACTGGCCGTCAAACGACATACCTCCTCCGCAACCGGCGAGCATATAGCCCGCGCGCATCTTATTCGTGTTCCATGAGAAGAAATATACGATATAGCTCCCGCCGCCGCCGCTCTCGTTGTGAACACAGAGCCGCGTAAGTCCGGTATCAAGAGAGAGGCCCTCACCCTTCAACTGCGGCACTCCGCCGGACAGGCTCAACAATTCCATGACAAACTCACGCGACCCGCTCGTGGCATTAACCCGGTAAATATAACTGCTTGAATCCGGATAGCCCCCCAAAACGCCATCCGTCCCATTGGCCCAATATATCCAATCGTTCGTGGGAAAATCCAGCATGCTATGGGCAAAGCACTTGCACAATTGTGTAATTGTTCCGCCATCGATGCTCATAACACAGATATAACCGTTCTGGACAAACGCGACGCGTTTGCCGTTGGGAGAGATACGCGCTTGCGACGCCATCCCGGAAACAAGCTTGGTTGTTTTAGCAATATTATCTCCGGTGATATCGATGCGGTAAAGATCTCCATCCCAATGATTTCCCTGAAATGGGTGGACCGGATTTCGTACCGTTACGGCAATGCCGTCAATAGCCCACAGGTTCAAGGTAACAACCAAGATCGTTAAACCGCTTAATATTAAATTTTTCAACGCATCCTCCTTTTTCCATTAATTAATATTATTATGGCTTATCATTATTATTAAGCCTAATTGCGAGGCATGCACTAATATATTAATTTAAAATTGACTGGTCATCCGGTTTTAAATGATATTGTTGATATTTATAGTCCATATTGGACCAATATATAATCCTCATGCAATCTTCCGCCCTAAAAGAAACCATCGCCTATCGATACCTTGCGCGCGTTATCGAAAAACTCGCGGCAAAATCCGTCGATCAACTTACTCCAATTCGTCTGCTGGCGTCAGAGTCCGGCCTTTCGGCTACTACTCTTAAACGCGCTTTAAAGCGCCTGCAAAACGAAGGCATAATCGTTGTTCCAAGCCGGCGCCGGGGGGCGCGCATTGCCGCGGTCCTTTCCAAACAAGCGGCCGCTCCCGCAGAAGAAATTCCCTTGACAAATTTAGAAAATCCCCGGGAATATCGCTGGGACAAAATCCGACGCTTGATCGCCCAGGACGTGCTCAACGGGACTTACAAGGAAAGCCAAAAATTGCCGTCCCATAAAGAACTTTGTCTTCGGTATGGCGATTGTTACCGTACCATTGCCAAGGCGCTTACAACGCTTGCGGCGAGCGGGCTTATCTCCGAGTATGGGAACAGCTACATCGTTACGCCGCTTTCGGGCCCATCCCGCACTACGATCTATTTATTTGTCCACGATTTTATCCTGCCGGCCTATCTTTATCATCAGGACGAGCGGCGCAGGGAATTTTTCCGCCTTCTGGAGGTCGAATGCAAAGACCACGCGCTCTCTTTAAAAATCGCAGACGTCAACGGTTTCGACGATATCGCGTTTGCGCGGGAATACAAAGCGACCGCGCTGGGGGCGATTGTCTGGTGCCCATTTAACGAAAGTAAAAAATTGTTGGATGCGCTGGTTCACGGCGGCCGGCCGGTGGCGATTATCGACGAGGCCATGGGTTTTTACCACGATTTTACCGCGTCCCGCAACCGTGTCCGCCGCAACATCCGGTTCGTGGCATTATCGTCGGAGTCCGCCGCAAAAAGCATAGGAAAAATGCTGCTCGGATTGGGGCACCGCAGGATTGCCTATATTTCGCCCTACCGCTCCGAAGATTATGTGTTTTCCCGCCAGCGGCTGGAAAGCCTGGGCGCCCTGTATGCCGCGGCCGGCATCCGGGACGGCGTTACGGCGATTTTATTAGACAAAGGCGAAACGGAGGAAAAATTACCCGGGGAAAGCCTGCTGGGCCGGCCCGAGGTAATTGACTTTTACGACTGGGCCCAGAATTATCGCTCTGTAAACTCCAACAAACATCCGGTGGAGAGGCTGTTGTTTTCCCTGCAATTAATGCAAACGGAAGAAAAATACCGTTGCCAGTGCCTGCCGCTCTTTGAGCGCGCGCTAAATAATCCCCATATTACAGCGTGGGTCTGCGCGAACGATCTTACGGCCGTTTTCGCCCAGGAATTTCTGGAGGCCCGCAACAAACGATGCCCTGCCGATATTTCGCTGGTGGGCTTTGATGACCTGTTCCAATCCTTCCAACGGAATATCACCTCGTACAATTTTAACACGCCCATGCTCGTGTACAGGCTTATTCATTATTTTTTAAACCCCAAGACCGACGCCGCCTTCCATAAAAAAGGGCTCATCGAAATCCCCGGACATATTATGCAGCGCGGCAGCGTAGGGAAACCCCGAAATACGGATTGACCAATCGATTCACCAAGATTAATCGATTAATTAAAAAATTTATTGCGTTCTTAATACAAGCCTAATAAACAGATATATAACAAGATACAAAAAAATCATCTTGAGGCGTCTGCAATTAATTTCTTGATTTGTCAACAAATATCATTTAATTTTAGACTTTGCCGAAAACTATCACACAAATATAAAGGAGCACCTTTTGAAGAACCTGAAAACCATTCTGGAAAATCCTTCACGGGAATTTCGTCCCTGGGCGATTTGGATCGGGAACCTATATATTACCTAAGAGGAAGTCATTAAGCAAATGACGGCCTTCCATGAAAAGGGCTTTGGCGGGGTTGCCATCCGGCCAAGCCGCGAAATGGTACCTGCTTATCTTTCGGTTGATTTTTTTAAGCTTTTTGAATGCGCCTTAGGCATTGCCAAACAGCACAATCTTGGCGTGCGGCTTGCCGACGACTTGTCATTGCCTCTTTCCGGTTTTTTTAAATCTATCGCCGAAGCCAATCCTAAAACGCGCGCCATGCGGCTTGCCTTTGAATACAGCGAAGTTATCCCCGATAAAAAAATGTTTGAAAAAACAATCGATGATCCTGAAAATGCCATGGTTTTTGTATCCAAATTAAAAAACAACAGAATTATTGTCACCCAAACAAAGCGTCTCCAGGTGGGCGTTGCGCCGAAAAATTCGATCTCCTTTAAAGCCACGGGCGGTGATTGGCAACTGATTATACTCCGTAAACAACCGATCATCGATGCCGCCTGCGCCTATCTGCCTAATCCCTTCAGTATTTTCAGCGCGCAAGCCTATATTCAGAACGTTCTTGATGCCTTTAAGCGCCGTTTCGGCAAGTATGTAAACCAAACGTTCGAAGGGTTTATTACCGAGCTGCCGGCATGCATGGCCGGCGAAAATGCCATTTGCTGGGACGACGACCTTATCACGCGCTATCGTTCCAAATACAAAAAAGAACTAACCACGCTCCTGCCGGCGCTCTTTATCGATGGCGATGCCGAAAGCCATCGCGCCCGCGTGCACATTCACAGTTTTATTGCGCAAACCACCTTCGAGCAATTGGCCCTTCCCCTCGAACGGTGGGCAAAAAATAACCGGCTCTCGCAATGGCTTCTTTCCGCCGAACGCGATATTTATAAAAAATCGACTTCGCTCAAAGCATGCGGCATGGTGCCGGAGTTTACCTCATTTTCCACCACCGGCATCCAGAACCAGGAAGGCCTGGAGGACGGCTCGGCGCTCCTGCGCGCCGCTCAGGACATTAACGAAAACGAGTTCAATCGCGCGACGTGCGTAGTCCTGGGGCGCAACCGCGGCAGCAGCGGCGCAACCATCCAGCAATTGGTCTCCGAGGCCGAAAACAGCATGACGCCGGGCAACTGCCGTTTTGTTCTTGACGGATGCTACTTCAATATCGACCAGCGCAGTTATTTAAAAAGCCCCTATAATCCATTCTGGTACTCTCCCGATTTTGCGGCGCTGAGCGAGTGGTGCACTTATGTCGCCCGGATCCGCGCCCTGACCGCCGATTGCACCGTCAACCGCCAGGTCGCGGTACTGCTGCCCACGGCCTCGATCATGGCCGATTTTAAGGCCGGCAGCGACGAAGCCGTTACTCTGGCGCTGGAGAATTTCAAAAAAACCATCGACGAATTGCACCAGCTTAATTACGAATACGAAGTCATCAGCGAAGAGGCGCTCTGTAAAGCCGCCGTCCGCGGGAACGGCGAATTTTTTACCTCGAGCCGGCGCCGCAAGGGAAATTTTAAAGTGTTGATCGTACCCTACGGCCGCCTGGTTTCGCGCAGCCTTTTCGTCATGCTCGAAAAGCTGGCGATAAAGGCAGGAAAAATCATCTTTATCGGCGAAGCGCCGCAAGGATGCATCGAAGACGGCATCGTGCCCTCGTTTTCGGCACGCGTGGAAAAAATGATATCATCAAAAAAGAAAAACGCCGGTTGCGCATCGGTAAAGGATTTGGCGTCCGTGCTCCTGCCCTTAACGCCGCCGGTGAGCGTGAGCCTCGCCGACAAACAGGGTACGGACATCGTCGTCCGCTGCGCCGCGCTCGACGGACCGTCCCTTTTTTACTGCCACAATCAGTCCGACAAACAGGAATATACGGCCACGCTGGAAATCCCGGCGCAGAAAAATTTATACCTGGTGGATGGCCCGACCGGCCAACTCATTGAAATCACCGAGGCCGTAACCGATGCCACGCTCACCCGTTTGACCGCTACCTTCGCCCCGCGTCAGACCCATTATTTTATCGGCAGCGGCGAAAAACTTCCGGCGATATCCATCGTCGGAAAAAACGCCAAACAGGGCAACAAGCATACGGTCGCCCGTTATCTGTCGCAGCCGCGCAAATACCGCGTGGTGCTCAAGGACCAATGGGATTTTAATGCCCGGGGCCTTAACGCCATGCCCCTTGCCAGTTGGAATGCGCGCATCGGCCTGTCGCGGGAATCCGGCGGCTTTTCGCACTACTACGAAACCTATTTCGAGATCAAGGAAATCCCCGAGGCCGCCTGTTTTGTTTTTAACGGGTATCGCAATCCGTCAAGTATTTATGACTGGTCCGACAAATCCATGGAAATATCCATTAACGGCAACCGCCTGGTCCATAAAAGGCTCAACGAACCGGCCGCTGCGGCCGTCCCGGCCGATGGCCCGCTGCCGCCGACAAGAACGATACAGGATTTTTTATGCGGCGGAAATGTTTACACGTACGACATCAAGGATTCGCTCAAAAAGGGGTTCAACCGCATTTCCATTCATGCCGTGGGGTTCCTGCTCGATCCGCTGGCGCTCAACTATCCGCCGCTCATCGCCGGAACATTTTCCATAATCCGCGGTTCCAAGGGCTGGGTGATCGACACCGCGCCCGTTACCGCCGGCAGCGATTCCTGGGCGCGTTACGGGTATCCGTATTTCAGCGGGTGCGGCGTTTACAAACAGATCTTCGAGGCGCCCAGCGAATTCGACCGGCTGGTGCTTAAAATCGCGGGTGTTTCCGGCGGCGTTTCCATCGCGCTCAACGGCAAGCCGTACGGGAGCTTTAACTGGCAGCCGATAATTCTGGACATTACCGAGGCCTGCGAGAGCAAGCGCAACGAGCTGGTCATAACCGTTAACAATACCTTCGATAACATGCTCAGGCTTAACGGCGCGGCCTCGGGAATTATCGGCGAGACGTATTTGGATATTTATTGATTATCCCCGTACCTGGATCGCGTTTAATACCGCTCCCGGATAGCCGCCGGACGAGCTGCTGTTTACCGTAATCGGAAGCGTTGTTGACGAAGCGGTAAATGTCCCAATGGCATATTGGCCGTAGTTTGTGCCGCCCCCGTTGTTCACCTGTTTTTTGAGCACAACGGTATTCCCCGATGTAAAGCTTACGGTCTGGCCTCCCTGGTAATACGAAGTATTGGCCCATACCTGCACGGTATAAGTTTTGCCCACCGTTAAATTTTGCAGCGTTACGGTAAAAG
This sequence comes from Chitinivibrionales bacterium, assembly GCA_028718065.1. Classification (GTDB taxonomy): domain Bacteria; phylum Fibrobacterota; class Chitinivibrionia; order Chitinivibrionales; family FEN-1185; genus JAQUMP01. Next base: position 7,809 of record JAQUMP010000015.1, read on the forward strand.
AGGCGCCCGGATTGCTGACAGCCGGAAAATTATTCAGCAAGGCCAGGTAGGCGGCGCTGAGACCGGTGGCCGCTTGCGGATACGGCTGATTAAGGCCTACCGTTCCCGTCCCGTTTGCAAGTACAATATTATAGGGGGAACCGCCGCCGACATTAGCGATGCTTGACGTTCCGGTAAAAGTAACCCCGTTGATGGTTTGGTTGATACCGCTCCAGTTGTAGGCGTAAACCAGCGTTCCGGCCGTGCTCACGTCCGCGTCGCCCGAAATATTCATGGGCGCGCCCCAGGTAATCGAACCGCCCGGCGGAGGCGGTGCACTTGCGGTTACGGTAATAGCGCTGCTTGCCGTTTTGCCGCCATCCTGGGTTGTTACCGTTATGGTCGCGCTCCCGGCAGATATGCCCGTCACCAAGCCGCTGCTGTTTACCGATGCCACAGCGATGGCGCTGGAACTCCAGCTTACGTTTTTATTCGTAGCATTGGAAGGCGATACCGTGGCCGTCAATTGCTGCGTGGCACCAGCGGTTATCGTCGCGGAAGACGGGCTAACGCTCACACCCGTTACCGGCACAGTCGTTGACGTTATGGTAATAGCGCTGCTTGCCGTTTTGCCGCCATCCTGGGTTGTTACCGTAATTGTTGCGCTGCCTGCCGCAACGCCCGTCACCAAGCCGCTTGCGTTTACCGATGCGATCCCGGTATTGCTCGAACTCCAGCTTACACTTTTATTGGTTGCGTTGGCGGGCGACACGGTCGCCGTTAATTGCTGCGTGGCGCCAACATTAAGAGTAGCAGAGGTCGGATTAACGCTTACGCCCGTTACCGGCACATTGCCGCCGCCCGACATGCTGCGCACCTGTATGCCGCACAACACCGCTCCGGGATAACCGTAACCGGATGAAGTATTCACGGTTATAGTCTGACTGGTTGTATTCGCCGTAAATGTTCCGATTACATACTGCCCATAGTTCGAATTGCCGCCGTTATTCACCTGCGGCTTAAGCGAAGCCGTGTTCCCGGAAGTATAGGTTTCCGTCTGCGCACCGAAATAATAGGAAATATTACTCCATAGCTGAACGGCATAGCTGTTCCCAACGGTTAAGTTTTGCAGCGTTACCGTAAAAGAGTTTCCGGGCGACTGGACCCCGGGGAAATTATTCAGCATCGCCAAATAAGGCGAACTTAAACCCGTGGCGGGCTGTTGAAACGGCTGATACAATTGCACTGTTCCCGTTCCGCCGGCCAGCACGATATTACCGGCGTTGCCGATGCTTGACGTTCCGGTAAAAGTGACGCCATTGATGGTCTGGTTGCTGCCGCTCCAGTTGTAGGCATAAACCAGCGTACCGTTCGTGCTTATATCGGCGTCGCCCGTAATATTCATCGGCGTACCCCAAGTAATGGAACCGCCCGCTGGAGGAACGATTGCGGTTACGGTAATGGCGCTCGTCGCCGTTTTATTGCCGTCCTGGGTGGTTACGGTAATCGTCGCGCTCCCGGCAGCAACGCCGCTAACAACTCCGTTTCCGTTTACCGATGCTATAGCGGAGTTACTCGAACTAAAGCTTACGGCCTGGTTCGTTGCATTCGCAGGCGAAACCGTGGCGGTTAGTTGCTGCGTGGCGCCGACGGTTATTGAGGCCGACGTCGGGCTTACGCTGACGCCGGTCACGGCTACGCTTCCGCTGAGGGTCGTAAAAATCCAGGACAGGCTCCAGGCGCCGCTTCCGCCGCCGTTGGCCGCGTTAACCCGCCAATAATAGGTGGTATTGTTTGTCAATCCGGAAAGCGAAGCGGAAGCGCTCATGAGCCCCGATGAATTCTTGATAAGAGTGCCGAAATTGGAGACGGTTGAAACCTGCAAGCCGTACGAGGTTGCTCCCGACGCGAAATTCCAGGCGAGGGTCGGGCTCAGGGAAACGCCCATAGCGCCGTTTGCGGGCGACGATAATACCGGCGCGGGCGGCGGCGTTGGATTAATCGTTACTGTTAACGTCGCCGACCCCGTACCGCCGGAATTCGTTGCGCTTATCGTCACCGAATATGTTCCCGCAACCGTCGGTGTGCCCGAAATAAGACCGGTGCCGGTATTAACCGAAAGACCGGCAGGCAATCCGGTGGCGTTAAAGGTTGTCGGGCCATTGGCCGCGGTGATCTGGTAGCTGAACGCCTGTCCGACCATTCCGCTTGCCGTGAGCGCGCTGGAGATAACGGGCGCAACCGTAACACCCGTTTGCCATACGCGCACCCAATCGCATTCGAGAAAGCTCGAGGTCGTCATCGGCGTGCGCGATTGGGCGCCCAGAATAAGAAACATGCGGTCATGATCGTTGATGGGCCAGGCGCTCGCGTGCATGACTTCCACATTGTCAAAGGTCCAGGTAATTTTTCCCGGCTCCCATTTCATGCCATAAGTATGCCACTGGTTCAGGTCGGGGCTTCCCGGCAGAAGTTGCCAATTATTAAGGTTCTGATTATTTACAAGAGTACCACCCTGATTTACCCAATCGTGTGCAGTGCCGGCAAAAGCGCCCTTGCCCCATGCCTCGAAACAATCCAGCTCGGACCATTCGTTATTCTGGCCGGCGGCATGATCGTAACTGAAAGTCCAGAACGCGGCCCAGGAATTCGGATTATTGGCATCAAAGCGCATACGTGCCTCGAAATAGCCGTAATGCCACCATTTGCCTTGGGTTAAATCATGGCTGACGGTGGTCATGGAATTTGCGGTAATCGGAGGATCGGTTTGAATTCTCAATATGGAATTGCTGCACGTAAAGTTCTGCATCACCTGCGGTCCGTCGTACCACATTCCGGGCCACCAGCGGTAGCCGGGGTTGCTGTAACTCGGCGCCAGCGAAAGATTGTCGAACTCATCATGCCATACCATGCTGTAACCTTGCCCGGCGATGAAGGGCGGTTCACTTTGGGCCAGGACGGCCGGGCAAAACCAGGCTGCAAAAAGAATTCCAGACAGCATTAAACGCATGGCAACTCCCTTCGATAAATAGTTTTCAACGTACAAAAGAAGATTAAAAACGGTAATTTAAGCGCGTAACTTACTTTGTAAAAATGTTCCGCGCGCTTGCTCATTTTAAAATATAATCAAAACCAAAAAAAATGCCCGCTAAAATTCCCCTGGCGCATCCATAATGGATACATATCCGGCAGAATTGCGGAATAACGGCTCGCGAGGTATACAAGAGGATAATTAGTTTACTAAAGAAGATTAAGCTGCGGCGATCATGCTTACGCTGATGGTTTTATTTAGATCGTTAACGGCAATTTTATACTGCGACTCTTTTCCCGCGCCGACATTTACGCTGGCTTTGCCATTTACAATAGATACATTTACGTCGCTTCCGTTAACGTCGATCTTCCACTGCTGGTTGCCGCCGGAGGCAAGACCCTCTCCGCCCATTGAGACCGAAACATTATTGCCTTTTATCGAAACCTGGTTCTGCGACGCCTGCTCACCAAGCGTTATGGAATTTGAAGCACCGGAAATAGCCAGAGTATTATTGCTTGCATTGTTTCCAATAAGCATTTTATTAGTATTTCCAGTTACTTGCACGGAATTATTAGTCTGACCGCCATTATAAGCTCGAATGGTATTTTGAGAGCCGTTAACGGTAACATTATTTTTTGAACTCAGCTTGCTATTTGATGTAAAATCAACAACATTGTAATTTCCAGTTACCGTAGCCTTGTTCGTGCCATTCCCGGCCTGATTAAAATCGACTCTATTTGTATTAACAGATTGATTTTGTGGTTGCTGAGGAACTGCCTTTAGAGGTCTTGCGGCAAGATTGGAAATTATATCTACAGTATCGCTAATTTTATTAAAACCAAGTAATTGTGAGGCATAATTATATTTTTGATCGGCCTTGAGGGCGTTGACCTGATTGGTATTAAAAGATATTTTTGAAGTGGATTGATTTTCATTGGGAGTTTGCGTATCGGAGGGCTTAAACCGTGAATCCGCGTTTTTACCGCCGGTATCTTTTAACCATTGCAGAATATCGATTTTCATAAAAGCCCCCTTTAAATAAAAAAAGGAAACAGTTTCCCCTTAATTATATCGGCACATTCTTAATTACCTTTAGTTTTATTTTACACTATTTTTAAGCGCGTCGCGGATTTCGGTTAACAGCTCCTGATCGCGCGTGAGCGGCTGCACGGCGGCGGCCTCTTCGTTTTTGTTTTTTATAATGAGTCCGAGGAACTTGACAATAAACACAAACAGGACCGCGGCGATAATTAAAAAGTTTACGACCTCGCCGATGAAAAGACCATAGGGGATCACCTTGGCGCCCACGGCGATTTTCCAATCCAGGTACCCCTGATTGCTCGGCAGCACCAGGCTGATGGCCGGCATGATGATGTCCTTGACAAAAGCGTCGATGATCTTGCCGAAGGCGCCGCCGATTATGACCCCCACCGAAAGATCGATAACGTTGCCCTTAAAGGCAAACCCCTTGAATTCTTCGAGCAGCGAAAACGGTTTTTTCGGCGCTGCTGTTTTTGTGTTTTTAATCGTATTCATGAATGAGGCCAACCTTTCTGCAAAAGAGATGCGAAAAAATCAGGATAGCATTATTGGTTTTGCGTCAATAAAAAATAATTCCGGGGAGCGCGCCGGGCAGAGGATGCGTACGAATATTACTGATTTATTTTTGCAAAAGTTGCAAATGCGCCGAGGAAAAACTATACTTTAAATCTTGATACGGCCGCTTCCCGTTTTTACAAGGAACTTCCGGTGAAAAAACATTTCATGTTGTGGATCGCAGGCGTTTTGTTTTTTTGCGCCTCCGCCCAGCCGGCGACAATCTCCGAACAAAACCAAAATAACGGCGCCGCAATTCTCCGGTCGATCCAGGAGAAATATTCTCCCAAAGTGACCTTCGAGTCGGCATTCGATTTAACCATATATTGGGCCGTGCGCGAAAAAGAGGAAAAACGCACCGGCAAAATCTTTTGGGCCCCGGGCGATAAATTTCGGGTAGAAACGAACAGTACCATTTGGGTAAGCGATGGCGCGACCTTTTGGCAATACAGCAAAAAAAGCAATCAGGTAGAAATTAAGCGTCTTGCGGACGAAAATGTTTCCATGCTGCCGACGCAGCTCATTTCGACCTACCTGAATACTTTTCGTTTTACGCTGGTGCAGGACCTCCCGCAGCGCTGCCTGCTGGAAGGAACGCCCGATTCCGCCCATGCCCGCAGCGACGTTGCTTCGCTGCTTTTGACCATCGATAAAAAAGCCGATATCATCGCCCAAATCGCGGTAGTGGACAAAGACGCGAACAAAAGCACCTATTTCTTTAAAAAGAGCCGCTTCGGCGCGCCCGTCGCCGCCAAAGTTTTTGAATTTGTCGCGCCTGCGGGAGCAAATGTAATCGATGCGCGTTAATTATCGTTTAGCGTTTGTTTTACGAACGGTAGTGCCGGTAGCGCTCATGCTCTGCGGCCCTGCCCGGGCGCAGAATGTAACGCACGACATTATCAGCAACAATATTACCGCCATCGACGGCCATGCCGATACCGTTTGGCTTTTAAGTACATCGGGGATAAATTTTACGGTGGCCAAAACCGTTGCGGCGGATTCGCTTTCCTGGTGGAGTTATGCGACGCCGATGCAACCCCTGGCACTGGCTTTCGGCAATGCCGCCGTCCTGATTTGTTTGAACAGCGCTGACAATTTATCCCCCAACAAATTATTGTATTATTCCTATGCCGACAGTCAAGCCCGGCAAATCGATTTACGCTGGGACCGCAGCCGTCTTTCGTTTTTAACGCCGGCCCAGCAAAACACAACCTACCTGCTGGCCGTAAACACGGTCTTTTGCTCCGGATTTTTCTATTGTGCATGCGTCAACGGCGGCCTCGTGCAGTTGAGCCGGCCGGGCGGCCAGGCCCAAAAGAGCGCGCTGTTTTATCCGGGCATTAACAAACGGGTCTATGATCCCGCGTCGTTTCCGCCGGACACTTCGCTCAGGAGCATTATCACCGATTCGACCCGGGCGATTCTGGGCGTGGCCGGCCGGAACGCAAGAGCGGATTCCGCGGCGCTCTACGCCTTCAGCCTGAATAAAATCTGGCGTTTATCCCTGCGCGACACAACCTGGGATTCGCTGGCGCCGCCAAACTTGACCGGCGGGACGGTCCGTTCGTGGGAATATAACGGCCTCTTTGTCAGTCCGACAACCGGATTGGTCTACGCCGCCATTACCACGACCCGGGACAGCAGCGTCTCGGACACCTTCTATGTCTACGATACCGCCGCCTCGCGCTGGAAACCGTTTATCCCCGAAAAGGTCATCGCCGCGACCTTCGGCAACGGGCTGGTTTATGCCATTCACGGCAATGCCGTGGATGCCTTGAGCGATTCGCTGAGCGCGCTGCCCAACGCCCGCGTCCGCAACCTGGATTTCAGCAATCGCATCGGTCAAATCCCGTATCCGCAGCTTACCGCCATCGCCTATTTTGCGCATAGCGCCGATAGCGAGGCGACCCTGTGGATCGGTTCTACGGACGGGCTGTTTGTTTCCACGCACGAATTGGCCGACGAGGCCACCCGCGCGGTATTCACCCATGTCAAGCGCTCCCCAAAAATCAACGACAACCTGGAAAAAACCTATGCGGTTCCTGGAATATTAACGGCCGATCCCTTTAACGATCGCAGCCGGAGTTTTGCCTACTTTGCCTATAATCTTGGCGCGGCGGCCAAGGTAACCATCCGGATATTCGACTGGAACATGAACCTGGTCAAAACGGTGATAAAGGACCAGCAGCGTCCGGCGGGCAAGGAAAATGTAAGCGGCCGCAGCACGGACGAACGCTACGATACCTGGGACGGAACCAACGGCGCCGGAAAGCCGGTCCCCGTCGGCGTGTATTACTATAAAATTACGGCGAGCACCGGCCAAAGGAGTTTTGGACGAATCATTGTGGCCAAGTAAAAACATGATCAAACGCTCTTTCGTTTATTTCTTATTTGTCATTTCGGCCGCCGGGATTTTCGCCGGAGGCGCGTTGGCCCTGGAAAGCAGCCTGACGGGCGCCTATTTGCAATATCCCGCGGGCGCGCGCATGGCCGCCATGGGCGGGACCGGTGTATCTTATTCGTCAACCTTATGCGGCTTTATCAACCCCGCCCTGCTGGCCGTGATCACCAAAAAAGACGTCGGCTTCGGCTCGGGTTTTTTGAGCCTGGGGCGCCTGGAGGGTTTTGTAACCGGCCAGACGCACATTTCGCCGCGCGCGGCCGTGAGCCTGAACCTGCTCTACCGGGGCGATCCCGTTATGGACGACCTTTATGACATCGATGAAAACAAGGCCCAAAGCGGGTCGTTTACTACCGCGACTTTCAAGGCGGCCGTTGGCTATCTGCTTACGCGGCATTTAAGCGCCGGCGCGGCCATTGGTATTTTTTACCAGCGCCTGCCCACGGCGATCATGTCCGGCGGCATTCTTGAGTACTCCTCGGTCTCAAGCGTCGGCGGCATTGATCTGGGCCTGCTCTACCGCATATCGGATAAAAGCGCCGTGGGAGTGGCCGTTTCCAACATGGTCGTGAACATGGATTGGCAGGTGGGCAGTTCCAGCGCCTTGCAGGCCACCGCCCTCAACAGCGTGCCGCCGGATTTCGTCGCGGGATATTCCACCGTTTTTTCCCTGGCCGGCCGCCCGCTGCTGCTGGCCTGCGATTTGCACGGCGCACTCGTCTCCGGCGACGGATCGTTACTTGACAGGCCGGAAGCCCGGATCAACCTGGGAGGACAATGGCGCGTCAGCGACGTTTTTTGGGTCCGCTCCGGTCTCGGCGATATCAGGCTTAACGGCGACCTGCTCGGCAATACGTCCGCCTATTGGGACGGCGCCACCCCGGCCATTTGCGCGGGGTTCGGTCTTAATGTGGCCAAATTCCGCAGGGGAATGACCATAAATTACGCTTTACGAACGGATAAGATTTGGGAAGGTATCGATCAACAGATCGATATCGGTTATGCTTTTTAGTGTAGTTTATTATAATTAGCTATGCCTTTATGCTTGCTATTTTTGACCTCACCCCTGACCCCTCTCCGATTCGGAGAGGGGCAAAGGGGTGGCCGAAGGCCGGGGTGAAGGGGTGAGGTTATAAAAGGCAATTTTTATATTTCTGTTGTGTTTAGTCAATTGAGACACACAGCATTTTACCATCTCTTCTTTTCGCACCTGCCAACGAACGATCCAACGCAAGCTTCTTGCTAAAAAATCGATAGACGAAAAAGGGCCTTAATTTTATAATGAGGGGAAGGCGCTGCGTTAATAATGCGGCGAAAGATCCTTGTCGACCGTATCGTCGATTATCGGGGCGATATCATCCACGATCGAGGCAATGATTTTTTCGGAGTTATAATAACCGGCGGAAATTTGATGTTTGAGGTGCGCGAGGTACTTGGTTTGGGAATGCTCGTCCATCCACAAAAAGCG
>JAQUMP010000016.1 GCA_028718065.1 Chitinivibrionales bacterium
CGTCTGCCTTTCAATCCGCAGCACTTTCCCAAGGTCGAGTTCTTCCTGGCGTTTAATACCGCCATAAGCTTTATGACCAATACCAACTGGCAGGCGTATTCGGGTGAGACAACCATGGCCTACCTCACCCAAATGGCCGCTTTGGCAGTGCAGAATTTCCTCAGCGCCGCCACCGCCGTTGCCGTGGTGGCGGCGCTTGCGCGCGGGTTTTCCCGGAAATCAAGCCAGTCAATCGGCAACTTCTGGTCGGACCTTACCAAGGCGACCCTGTATATTCTCCTGCCCCTCTCCTTTGTTTTCGCGCTTGTACTGGTTTCGCAGGGCACGCCGCAAACCCAAAAGCCGTACGCCACCGCCACCACACTCGAAGGCCAGGAGCAAGTTATCCCCCTGGGACCGGTCGCTTCACAGATTGCCATAAAGCAACTTGGAACCAATGGCGGCGGTTTTTTTAATGCCAACAGCGCCCATCCTTTTGAAAATCCCACGCCGCTATCGAACTTTCTGGAAATATTCGCGATCTTTCTAATCCCCGGGGCGCTTACGTGGGCTTTCGGAAAAATGATCGGTTCCACGCGTCAAGGTTGGGTGCTTTTCGGCGCAATGATGGTCCTGTTTTGCGCGGGCTTAACCGGCGCCCTGATCGGTGAGCACGGCTTTAACGCCGTACTAAACGTCCATGCTCCCCTGGAGGGCCAGGAGTTGCGCTTTGGCGCGACCGGTTCGGCGCTCTTTGCCACGGCAACCACGGCGGCCTCCTGCGGCGCGGTCAACTGCATGCATGAGAGTCTTTCTCCTTTGTCGCATTTGGTGACTATGTTCAACATGATGGTCGGCGAAGTGATCTTCGGCGGCGTCGGCAGCGGCCTTTACGGCATGGTACTCTACGCGATTATGACCGTATTTATCGCCGGTCTTATGGTCGGCAGGACGCCGGAATATCTGGGCAAAAAAATAGACTCCTATGAAGTAAAAATGTCGGTGATCGGCATCCTTGGCTCCTCGGTTATCCTGCTGATACTCGCGGCAATTGCCATAAGTGTAAAGGCGGGCACAAGCTCGCTTTCAGTGCAGGGGTGCCCCGGACTTAACGAGATCATTTATGCCTTTGCTTCGGTGTCAAACAATAACGGCAGCGCCTTTGGAGGGCTTAACGCAAACACGCCGTTTTACAATCTAATAACCGCCATCGCCATGCTATTCGGCCGGTTTACCACTTTACTTGCGGTACTTGCCGTTGCCGGAAGCCTGGCCGCAAAAAAAATAAAGCCGGCATCGGAAGGTACTTTCCCCACCGACGGGTTTCTCTTTCTGACGCTGCTGATCGGGACCGTGGTGATTGTCGGGGCCCTGAATTTTTTTCCGGTTTTATCCATTGGGCCTATCCTGGAACACGTGCTCATGATCAGTGGAAAAGGAATGTAATTATGAATACCAAGTCAATATCCGCCAATATTTTCGATTCGGCCATAACCCGTACAGCTATAGTGGATTCTTTCCGCAAGCTCAATCCACGGGTACAATTCCGCAATCCGGTTATGTTCATAGTGGAAGTCGGGGCAATCCTATCGACCTATGGGTTCATTCGCGATCTTTGGGGGCATCAGCACTTCGGCTTTGACCTGCATATTACGATCTGGCTCTGGTTTACGGTACTATTTGCTAATTTTGCCGAAGCCGTCGCCGAAGGACGGGGCAAAGCCCAGGCCGCGAGTCTGCGACAGTCGGTGACGGGCCTCGTTGCCCGTAAAATCAAAATGTACCCGGAGGATCGCGCGGTCTCCCGGAATGATCTTGCCGTTGCCAAAGTTTTTGCCGATCCGGCCCGATTTACGGAAGAAATTCCGGCAACCGGGCTCAATAAAGGAGATTACGTTTTTTGTAAAGCAGGAGATACGATTCCGGGCGACGGCGAGGTGGTCGACGGTATCGCCAGCGTTGACGAATCGGCAATCACCGGAGAGTCCGCGCCCGTAATCCGGGAATCCGGCGGCGATCGCAGCGCCGTCACCGGGGGCACGCGCATCCTCAGCGATGGCATCATCATCCACATTACCTCTGAGCGCGGCAATACATTTCTTGACAGGATGATAGCGCTTGTCGAGGGCGCGGTCCGGCGTAAAACCCCCAACGAAATCGCGCTTTCCATTCTGCTGGCTTCGCTTTCGCTTGTGTTCCTGCTTGCGGTGGCAACGCTGCCGGCCTTTGCATTATACGTAGAAAAAACAACCGGCCAGATGGGCGCGATTCTCTTGACCTTGCCGGTATTGGTTTCCCTGCTCGTTTGCCTGATTCCCACGACCATCGGCGGCCTTTTAAGCGCCATCGGCATCAGCGGCATGAACCGCCTGCTGCGCCACAATGTGATTGCAACCAGCGGCAGGGCCATCGAAGCCGCGGGCGATGTGGATGTTCTATTGCTGGACAAAACCGGAACCATTACGGTTGGCAATCGCATGGCCACGGAATTCATTCCAGCACCGGGCGTGACCATCGAACGCCTGGCGGATGCCGCGCAACTGGCCTCGCTCTCCGACGAAACTCCCGAAGGCCGTTCCATTGTCGTGCTCGCTAAAAACCAATACAACCTGCGCTCGCGCGAGGTCTCTGCCCTGCAAGCCCGGTTTATCCCTTTTTCCGCCGCCACGCGCATGAGTGGTGCGGATCTGCCCGACCCGGTCACGGGGAAAATGCGTTGCATTCGTAAAGGGTCGGCGGAAGCCATTTTAAACTTTATCCTTGAGAATGACGGGACCCATCCGATTGCGATCTTCAACATAGTGGAAAAGATCGCTTCCGAAGGCGGGACACCGCTCGTGGTCGCGGAAAACAATTTCGCCCTCGGTGTGATCCGTCTTAAAGATGTGGTCAAAGGCGGCATCCGGGAGCGTTTTGCCCAACTGCGATCCATGGGCATAAAAACGGTCATGATCACCGGCGATAATCCTGTTACCGCCGCGGCGATTGCCGCCGAGGCCGGCGTGGATGATTTTATCGCCGAAGCAACGCCGGAATCAAAGCTCGCGCGCATCAAGGAAGAACAGCAGCGCGGACGCTTAATCGCCATGATCGGCGACGGCACCAACGATGCCCCGGCCCTGGCGCAAGCCGATGTCGGCGTGGCCATGAACACCGGCACCCAGGCGGCGCGCGAGGCAGGCAATATGATCGATCTTGACAGCAATCCAACCAAGCTCATCGAGATTGTTGAAATCGGCAAACAGCTGCTTATGACCCGCGGCTCACTCACGACGTTCAGTATCGCCAATGACGTTTCCAAATACTTTGCAATTTTACCGGCAATGCTTGGCGGACTTTATGCAACCTCGGCGATTCCGGGCCCCTTGTCGGTGCTTAACATTATGGGATTGGCCTCTCCGCAAAGCGCGATCTTAAGCGCGGTCATATTCAACGCCCTTATCATTATTGCCCTGGTGCCGCTATCGCTTAAGGGTATTCGCTACAAGCCTTCAAGCGCCCGGAGGATATTGCTTAAAAACATCTTCGTTTACGGCGTGGGCGGGCTGATTATTCCTTTTATCGGCATCAAACTTATCGACATGCTGCTGGTTGTTGCCGGACTTTCCTAGACTGTAAACAAGGAGATTCCCATGAAATCGTTACTGCGTGCATTTCTGATTCTTTTGGCGCTCACGATTGTCACCGGATTGCTGTATCCTCTGGCAACGACCCTGGCGGCCGTGGTCTGTTTCCCCCGCCAGGCTCATGGCAGCTTAGCATATAGTAAAGGACGCCTCATTGGATCGCGGCTGATCGGGCAGAATTTTAGCGATCGCCGGTATTTTTGGCCCCGGCCTTCGGCGACAAATTACAGCGCCATGCCATCGGGAGGAAGCAACCTGATCTCTCTGTCCGACACGCTGCGCGCACAGGTTAATGCCCGCCGCGCGGCATTTCGATCGGCCAATGGATTGACAGAACGCGACACCGTGCCCAATGATATGCTCTTTACTTCAGGAAGCGGCCTGGACCCCCATATCAGCCCCGCGGCGGCGCGACTGCAAATTGAACGTATCGCCCGCGAACGCGCATTTACCGATGCCAAAAAAACGGCCTTGGCCGCCTTGGTTGAGCGCTCGATACTTAAGCCGCAACTCGGATTTCTGGGCGAGCCGCGGATCAATGTATTTTATCTTAACCAGGCGCTGGACCTGCTCAATCAGGCACAATGAATTCAGAACCTTCAAAAGAACGCGGCCGCCTTAAAATCTTTTTCGGCATGTCCGCCGGTGTGGGCAAAACTTACGCCATGCTTCAGGCCGCTCAGAGCCTTAAAACTCGCGGCATCAACGTGATGGTCGGCTTGGTCGAAACCCACGGACGCAAAGAAACCGAGGCGCTGCTTGCGGGATTAACCATAATTCCCCGGGTCGATATTCTTTACCGCACCCTGCGGATTCCGGAAATGGACCTGGATACCATCCTGCGCCTGAGGCCCGCGTATGTTTTGGTTGACGAACTGGCGCACACCAACACCGAAGGCATGCGGCATAAAAAACGCTACCAGGACGTGGTCGAGATTCTTGACAATGGGATAAACGTTTATACCACCCTCAATGTCCAGCATGTGGAGAGCTTAGTCGACACGGTCGCGGCCATCAGCGGCATTACCGTGCAGGAAACCGTGCCCGACAGCATCATCGACGCCGCCGACGAAATCGAACTTATCGATCTTCCGCCCGAAGAACTCCTGCAACGCCTTAAAGAAGGCAAGGTCTACGCCTCCGCGCATTCGGCCGCGGCGCTTGAAAACTTTTTTAAGAAGGGCAATCTCTATGCGCTGCGCGAAATTTCGCTGCGCAAGACCGCCCAGCGCGTTGACCTGCAGCTCAAGGATTTTATGCAGGAAAAGGGCATAAAAGGCCCCTGGAAGGCCGTCGAGCGTCTTATGGTTGCCGTGGGACCTTCGCCCTATTCGGAGCGGCTGATCCGCTGGACGCGGCGCATTGCCGCCACGATGAAAGCGCCCTGGGTTGCCGTGTATGTGCAGACAAACCAAACCCTCACCGTCGATGCCGAAAAACGACTCAAAAAGAATATCGCCCTCGCCGTTGAACTGGGCGCTACGCTGGTTACCACGACCGATGAGGATATTGTCAAGGCGCTCCTGCGTACGGCCCAGCAGCAGAACGTGACCCAGATCGTCATCGGCAAATCCATGACCGGTCCGTTGATCGACCTGGTGCACGGCGGCTCGCTTGTCAATCGGCTTATCCGTGAATCCGGCGCCATCGATATTTACGTGGTCCAGAGTGAAAGCGCCTCACCCAAGCGCTCCGGAGCTCCGGCGCTTACGCGGCCCCGCAGGCATTCGCCCTGGCATCAGTATGCCCTCAGCTGCGGGGCCGTTATGGCCGCGGCGGGTTTCTGTTTTTTTGCTTCGGCCCTGATCGATTACCGTTCCATTGGAATGATCCTATTGTTTGTGATCTCGGCGCTTGCGCTCTTTGTGGGAGGCGGGCCGGTCCTTATGGCGGCAATCGTCAGCGCGCTGGTGTGGGATTTCTTTTTTATTCCGCCGTTTTATACGTTTTCAATCCAGCACCCTGCGGACATCCTGCTGGTGCTGCTCTACTTTGCCGTGGCGTTGCTCGCCGGCTCGCTCACCACGCGCCTGCGTCGTCACGAAACCACGGTACGGCGCCGTGAGGCGCAAACGCAGGCGCTTTTCCGGCTCGGCAGCGAATTGTCTTCGGCGGAATCCTTAGACGATATCGTTAACGTCGCCGTAACCCATATCGCGGCGCATTTTCAATGCAGCGTGGTTATCTACCCGGCCGAACTCGCGGCGGACATTAACGCCCAGCCGCATTCGTCAAGTTCGTTTAAGCCCGACTCGCTCAAGGAGTGGAGCGTGGCCGAATGGGTCTATAAAAATAAAAAACCCGCGGGACACGGGACCGCAACCTTGCCGTTTGCCCAGGGCATCTATTTTCCGCTGCTTATGCATGGCAGCTGTTACGGCGTTATCGGCTGCGCCTCTGTTTCGGGAGGCGATTTTTCATTCGAAAAAGAGGGCCTGTTGCAGATGTTTATCCAGCAGATTACGCTGGCGCTGGAGCGCCTGCATCTGCGGTCGGAGCGCCTTAACAAAACCCTGCTCAATTCCATTTCGCACGAATTTCGCACGCCGCTCACGACCATTACCGGCGCGGCCGGCGGTTTGCTCGACCCTAAAGCTTCCACCGACCCGCACGTGCGCGAAGTTTTTATCACGGACATCAACACCGCCGCGCTGCGCCTGAACCGGCTGGTGGGCAACCTTTTGGATATCACCAGGGTAGAATCCGGCAGCATTAAAATTTCCGAACAATGGTGCGATATCGCCGACCTGATAAGTACGGTTGTGCAAAAGCTCCACAACGAACTGGCCGGACGGACCGTTAAAACGACCATACCCCCTGATATGCCGTTTGTCAAAATCGACACGGTCTTGCTTGAACAGGCGCTGATCAATATCGTCCTGAATGCCACCCAGTATACGCCGGCGGGCGCCGCGATTTTCCTGTCGGCGCGCTATGATTCACCGGACCTTGTCTTGACAATCGAGGACGAAGGACCGGGGTTTTCGCCGGAATCCCGGGAGCGGATATTCGATAAATTTTACCGCGTCCCCGGCACGCAGCCGGGCGGCACGGGCCTGGGCCTATCAATTGTAAAGGGAATCGTCGAGTTCCACGGCGGAACGGTGGGCGTGCGGAACCGCCCTGCGGGCGGGGCCCAATTTACCGTTCGGCTGCCGGTCCCTCAGAAAATGCCTTCATTGACCGAGCGGGAACCGGACACGCGCAAGACCGGGAAAACCCCTCCGATGGATGTTGAGGAGTATCAGTAACCCCCGCAAATTATTTTTATAGCCATGCCCGATCTGCCGAGAATTTTATTAATCGACGACGAACGCGCCATCCGCCGCATTTTGCGGCTCACGCTCGAAGCCAATGATTTTTTCGTGCTTGAGGCCCCAAGTGCTAAAGACGGATTATATCAAGCGGCAAGCGAACATCCCGATGCGATTATCCTGGACCTCGGCCTGCCGGACGGCGACGGCATGGATGTTTTACGGCAGATACGGGAGTGGAGCAAAATCCCCGTTATAATTCTTTCCGTGTTGGACGGGGAAAAAGAAAAAGTGCAGGCCTTGGAATTAGGCGCCGACGACTATGTTACCAAACCGTTCAGTGTAAAGGAGTTGATGGCGCGCTTGCATGTTGCCCTGCGGCATGCGCAAAAGTCCGAGGAAATGCAGGAATTCCGGAATGGATATCTAACGGTCGATCTCACGCGCCGTATCGTAAAAAAACACGAGCAAACCGTTAAGCTGACCGCGACCGAGTATGCCTTGCTTGTTGAATTTGTCAAGAACGCCGGCGGCGTTTTAACGCATCGCAACCTCATGCAGGCGATCTGGGGCCCTTATCGGACCAGCGAAACCGAGACCCTGCGCGTTCACATCGCGCAACTGCGTAAAAAATTGGAGATCGATCCCGCACGCCCTGCGCTGCTCATTACCGAATCCGGCGTCGGTTACAGAATGACCATGCTTGATTAACTGCACTTTTACTTATAAGAATAACGGCCGGCCCTGTATCATCGCATGATACGTTTTTATCGGCATCAGAGCAATTTTGCGGGACGGCGACTTCCCGAAGTATTATTTTTTAACTATCAACACCCATGCTGTATCATTAAATTCTTGCATTAATCATTTACTTCTATAAATAGATATAAATATCAACATGTTACAGATTTATTTGTATCATTAAAAATCAATTATATAAAAATATACTGGAACTTGGCGCATGCTTACGTATATACTTAATGGTATGAAATCCGTGTTCCAGTACATTGACTATCGCCAGTTTCTTCAGGACTATTATAAAGAAAAAAAGGCCATGACCCGATTTTTTTCGTACCGCTATTTCTGCCGGAAAGCGGGTATTTCTTCGCCGGTTTTCCTTAAACTGGTCATGGACGGCAAAAGCAATATCAGCGTTGCCATGATCGATAAATTCGCGCGGGCGCTCGATCTTAACAAACAGGAATCCCGTTTTTTTAAGCACCTGGTATTGTTCAACCAATCGCGCAATGCCGAGGAAAAGCAAGACCATTATTCCGTTCTGGTTACCATGAACAATAATGTTTCGCGGCACGTCCTGGGCAGTGAACAGTTCGAGTATTTAAGAAAATGGCATACGGTGGTCATTCGGGAGCTTATCTGCCAGTATGCTTTTAACGATGATTTTGCCGCGTTGGCCGTCGCGGTCGTCCCTCCCATTTCAAGGAGGGAGGCGGAATCTTCGGTGCGTCTACTGTTGCGGCTCGGGCTGATCGTGCGGCAGGATGATGGTATTTACCGGCAGGTTGACCGGGCGCTTGCCACGAACCGGGAGATCGCCGGCCCGGCGATAAGGGCTTTCAATAAAACCATGATCGACCTGGCTAACAGGGCTGTTGACACAATCGAAAACACCGAGCGCAACGTTTCGGGTTCGACCGTAGGCCTGTCCAAATCGTCCTACGACATTCTGTGCGCCGAAATCGAGGCTTTCAAAGACCGTATTGCCACGATCGTGCATAATACCACGCAGGCCGACCGCGTGTACCAGCTCAACGTCCAGCTTTTTCCGGTCGGGCGCGCGCCCGAAGTTAAAAAGCCGGAGTTGGCAAATTAAAGTCGAATAGAAAGAGATTTTTTTATATAAAGGAATGGAGGTTGACATGAGGTAATTTAGGTTTGCGTTTCGTTCTTGAAGGGCCCTGTAAAAAATATTTTAACGGGGCGCGGTTTGGAAAAAGTGCTGTCATTACTATTCAAAATTCAATAAACATTTTTTAGGAGGTTTTCATGCGTAAAGCAATTTTTGTTGGTATTGCCGTTAGTATCGCACTTGTCACAATTATCGGATGCTCCAAAGACCCGGTCAGCGGGAGCAACAGTCCGCTCGTGGGCACCTGGGTCATGACACAGGTGGTCGTAACGCCGACCGGTTCGAGCGCCGGTACGACAATCACCGCGAGCGCAACTGCATTTGATACCATTGTTCTTAATTCAAATAATACTTATAGCCAGGATCACCTCATGCAAGGCGCCAGCGGCACCATGAGCGGGACCTGGAGTTCGGCCGGCGATTCCCTTATCATGCCTGTTCCGGCCCCTTTGGAGGATTTGTCGCTCAGGTGTTCCTATGTGCTTTCCGGCACTACGCTTACGTTGACCTATAAGCAAACCGTGCTTGGCACGGAGAAGACTTATGTCGAAACATTCGCCAAGCATTAATCGATAATGCAAGAAAAACGGCATAATGATAGCGATCTTTATAGTTACTTTTGAGCATGCTTACAAGCCAAAGGGGAAACTGCGAAGGTTCCCCTTTGGTCATTTACAAAGTATAGGATATGATGGTATAATATTGAGAATGTCTTTGGCTGTATTTAAGCGTGTCCTCCCTAAAAGAAAAGGGTTTCTTTATGAAAAAGCATTCTGCAATCCGTAAAATTGGTCCTGCCATTTTTTTGCTCGCAGCCGCCAATTGCATCTTTGCCTTCACCGCGCATGTGCAAACCCCAGCCGGCAGCGCGATTAGCGGCGTGGCGGTCACCTTTTCGGGTATGGACACAACGGTTTATTCGGACGCAAACGGCAACGTAACCTTGACAATAGCCTCAGCAGCGCGGGTCGGCGAAAACGTTTCTTCTCCTGCCTGGCTCCGTCTTGCAAACAAACGCATTTCTTTATATTTGCCAGCAAGCGAAAAAGTCGATCTGCACCTTTACACTCTCTCCGGCAGGCAACTTTTCGCCAAAAGCGGCCTCCTCGAAAAAGGCCCTCACGCTATGCCGCTGCCGCCAATGGCGCAGGGAATTTATGTCCTAAAGGCCGTGGTTGGCAACAAGTCGCTTGTTCGGAAAATCAGTTCGTATTCTGTTTGTCAATGGAGCGAGGGGTCGCAGAGTATTGCCGGAATGTCAAAGTTGGCGAAAAAGGCGATGGTGAGTGATAGCGCTACGTTTGCAAAGGCAGGCTATGGTACGGTGCAAAGGGTATTTGCAAATTATGGAGATAATCTCGGGAATGTTTTCATGGATACGTCGATCAGTAATCTTGTGCCTGTCTCGGCCGTTTCGGCAGGGGCCAATCACACCATGATCCTCAAACAGGATGGGACTCTGTGGGCCACTAAGTCTGGCCAATTTGTCGATGGGGTAAATAATGTTCAAGACACAATTGTAAAGGTAATGAATGGGGTTTTAGCAGTTTCGGCGGGGTCTGGTTACACGATGATCATAAAACAGGATAACACATTATGGGCAACGGGCCAAAATAGCTATGGTCAGCTTGGCATAGGGGATACAATCTCGAAAAAACTCCCAGTGCAGGTAATGGGTAGTGTTTGGACGGTTTCGGCAGGGCAAGGTCATACGATGATTTTGAAGCAAGACAGTACTCTCTGGGCCGTGGGTTATAACTGTTTTGGACAACTTGGCGATGGGAAAGATATCAATAGAATTTTGCCTGTACTAGTAATGACCGGAGTCAAGGCCGTCTCGGCCGGCGGCAATCATACTCTTGTTTTGAAACAGGACGGAACGCTCTGGGCGATGGGCGAAAACTATTACGGACAGCTTGGCGATGGTACTAATATTGAAAAACACTCCCCGGTGCAAATTATGAGCGAGGTCTCGACCGTTTCGACAGGAAGCAATCATTCAATGATTATAAAACAAGACGGGACTCTTTGGGTAACCGGAAGTAATGGTTATGGCCAGTTAGGTGATGGTACCAATATCGAAAAACATTATCCGGTGCAAATATTGAGCGGAATCATAGCCGTTTCGGCAGGCGAATATCATTCATTGATTCTTAAACAGGACCATACTCTATGGACATCAGGAGCTAACAACTATGGCCAGCTTGGCACTGGAGATGGAACTGCAAGATTTACCCCCATGCGGATAATGGCTGAAATCGCTGCAATTTCTGCAGGGAGCTATTTTACTATGATTCTGAAAAACGATGGGACCTTATGGGCAACAGGACAAACAGACAACTGCCAACTTGGTTATAACGCTGATTTCTCGGAAATCTCCCCACGACAAGTATTGCCTCTTTTGTATAATGGCCTAACCGTAAGTGGCGGTAAAGGTTCAGGCTCGTATTTACCCGGCACGTATATCACAATTTCACCCAACGACTCATCGGCGACACATAAAGCATTTGACCACTGGAGCGGGTCGAATGGAGTAGGTGTTCCATACAACAACAGAATACTTATGCCGAACCAAGCTGCATTAGTGACTGCAATTTATCATGATTTGCATTTGCTTACCATAACCAGTGGTTCTGGAACTGGTTGGTATGATTCAGGGACTGTTGTAACTATTACGGCTTACGATTCCACTGCGGCAAATAGGGGTTTTACGCATTGGGGCGGACCGGATAGCTCGTTGGTTTCCTTAATAACTGTTAAAACGTCAACTTTAAAAATGCTAAAAAAGGCAGTGCAAATAAAAGCTGTTTATGGCGATTTTCACACACTTTCCGTATTAAATGGCAGCGGATCAGGATATTATTCTGCACAAAGCAGCATACAAATTAAAGCTGACGACTCAACAATTGCAAAGAGGTATTTCCATCACTGGGGTGGGCCGGATAGCAATTTTGTTTTATGGAATAACCAAAATCCATCAACATTTACAATGCCGGACAGGGCAGCAACGATAAAGGGGGTATATGCGGATTTGCATGCTCTTGTTATAAATGGAGGAAGCGGATCAGGGAGTTTTGTTCCGGATTATGGAGTATGGATCTCAGCTAATGATTCTACCTCGGCAAAAAGGGCCTTCGACCACTGGGGTGGGCAGGATAGCGCGTTGGTTGCGGTTTCTTCTCTAATGGCAACTACTTTTATCATGCCGAACAAGGCTGCCTCGATTACGGCGGTTTACCACGACATGTACTCTCTTACCGTGACAAATGGTACAGGCTCCGGGTGGTATGATAAGGGCAAGGCAATAACCATTACTGCCAATAATCCCACCGTATTAAAAACCATATTTGGTTATTGGGGCGGGCCGGATAGCGCCTTCGTAAAGAACGATACTTCAAAATCAACGGTTTATTCTATGCCTTCAAGAAATGCCGCTATCACTGCAGTGTATGTCAATGGATACACGATTACCTACGATAAAAATGGTGGCGACGTAGATGCTTCGCCGCAACAAAGCGGGCTTGTCGCATCCGGCAGGCCTATTGTGTCATTACCAACACCGCCGCTTCGCAAAGGATATTGCTTTACAGGATATAATCTTGAGCCCGCCGGGACCGGTGCGCTTTTTTCCAATACATCAATAGTTGTCGGGGATATTACCGTCTATGCCCAATGGGTAAAAGTTTTATCGGCAGCCGTTGCAATTTCGGCGGGCGACCGCAATACCATGTTCATAGGGCAGAATGGAGATCTCTGGGGAACTGGAGAAAATTTTGACGGTTCTCTCGGTGCTAACCCCAATAAGAAGTATTCGACACCGGTTTTAATAACGACCGGAGTTATAAATGTTTCTTCAGGGACATTTCATACAATGATTCTTAAGCAAGACAAAACTTTATGGGCCTGTGGGGATAATAATTATGGGCAATTTGGTTACGGTACTCCCCTTTGGGAATTCATCCCTGTGCAAGTGATGAGCGGAGTTTCCGCAGTTTCAGCGGGCGATGGATACACAATGATTCTTAAAGAAAATGGTTCTCTCTGGGCTACTGGACAGAATGATTACGGTCAGCTTGGTGATGGCACTACTACTAATAAATCAATCCCGATACAAATCATGAGTGGAGTATCGGCAGTTTCAGCAGGGATTAGATCCACAATGATCCTTAAGCAGGATGGCACACTTTGGGCCATGGGAATAAATAATTATGGCCAGCTTGGTACAGGGGATACTCTTGATAGATCTTCCCCTGTTCAGGTAATGAGTGGAGTCTCGGGTGTCTCTGTAGGAGGTGGTTATTCTATGATTATAAAGCAGGACAGCACTCTTTGGGCCACGGGGTGGAACCGCTACGGTCAGCTTGGCGACGGGACTACCGTTAGCAAAGCCACGCCGATGCAGGTAATGAGTGGCGTCCTGGTAGTCTCGGCAGGAGGTAGTCACACAATGATCATTAAGAAGGATGGGACACTTTGGGCAACAGGGAACAATGAATACGGCCAACTTGGTGATAAAACAACGGCCGATAAATATAGTCCCGTCTATTTAAATGCAATGGGCAGGGTCTTGTCCGTTGCAACCGGCAATGGATTCAGCGTTTTCATGAAGCAGGACGGTACTGTGTGGGCAATGGGAGCCAATTATACCGGTCAGCTAGGTGTTGGAGATACTATCAATAGGTACTCCCCAGTCCAGATTATGCCATTGCCGTGAAAACCGTTAAGGCAAAAAATGTTTAAACCATGCTTGACATAAGAAATCATAAAAAGAAAATGCTCTATTGCGTTTCTGTCAAAATAAGGAGTAAAAATGCGCCCGAATGTTTTAATTCTTAAAAAGGCATCGGCAATAGTACTGTTCGCATCCATCACCTCCCTTTTCGCTTTTACCGCGCAGGTGCAGACGCCGGCCGGAAGCGCGATTAGCGGCGTGGCGGTCACCTTTTCGGGCATGGACACAACGGTTTATTCGGACGCAAACGGCAATGTAACCTTGACAATAGCGTCGGCGGCGCGGGTCGGCGATAAGGTTTCTTTGCCCGCCTCCCTCCGGCTTGCAAACAAGCGCATTTCTTTGTATTTGCCAACGAGCGAAAATGTTGATATGCGGTTGTACACTCTTTCCGGCCGACAACTTTTCGCCCGAAGTGGCCTTCTCGAAAATGGTCCGCACATTATGTCGCTGCCGCCGATGGCTCAGGGAATTTATGTCCTTAAAGCCGTAGTGGGCAATAAGTCGCTTGTCAGGAAAATCAGTTCGTATTCTGTTTGTCAATGGAGCGACGGACAGCAAAATATTGCCGGAAAATCATGGTTGGGGAAAAAGGCGATGGTGACGGATACGGCTGTGTTTACAAAGGCAAGTTATGGTACGGTACGGAGGATGTTTGCAAGTTATGGGGATGATCTTGGAAATGTTTTTATGGATGGAGTGAATCCGGTTCTTGTTAAGGCTGTTTCCGCGAACTGGTATAATACAATAATCCTGAAGCAGGACGGAACACTTTGGGCTGTGGGGAATAACGATTATGGCCAGCTTGGAGATGGAACCTACATCAAAAAAACAATACCTGTGCAGGTCATGAGTAGTGTATCGGCTGTTTCGGCGGGAAATTCACACACAATGATTATTAAGCAGGATGGAACACTCTGGGCAACAGGCGACAATCGTTATGGCCAACTTGGTGATGGAACTACCTCCCGTAAATTGACGCCGAAGCAGGTTATGAGTGGTGTTTCCGCCGTTTCGGCAGGTGGCCATACAATGATTATAAAGCAGGATGGAACACTCTGGGCAACGGGGCCTAATAACTTCGGCCAGCTTGGACTTGGTGACACCCTATATAGAATGACCCCCGTACAGGTGATGAGCGGTGTTGCTTCCGTTTCGGCGGGGAATTCACACACAATGATTATTAAGCAGGATGGAACACTCTGGGCAACAGGTGACAATAGTTGTGGCCAACTTGGTGACGGGACTACCATCAGTAAATCTATCCCCATTCAAGTTATGAATGGAGTTTCCACAGTCTCGGCAGGGTATGGATACACCATGGTTGTAAAGCAGGATGGTACGCTTTGGGCCATGGGGGTCAATGGCTATGGGCAATTTGGTGATGGGACAATTAGCGTGAAAACCACCCCTGCAAAAGTTTTGACCGGCGTATCCGCAGTTGCCGCAGGGTGGTACCACACCTTAATCCTAAAGCAGGATTTCACGCTATGGACGACGGGCGATAATGAATTTGGTCAACTTGGCGATGGAACTAAAAACAATAAATCTACTCCGATCCAAGTTATGAGCGGTATCACAGGTGTTGCGGCATCGCTAGATCAATCAATGATGATTAAACAAGATGGCACTCTCTGGGCTGCGGGAGGTAATAGCTATAATGATTTAGGGGATGGATCAGGCATTTCAAGAACAACACCATTCCAGGTTATGCCGCTTCAATACTTTGGACTCACCGTAAGCGGTGGTACAAGTTCAGGGAATTATCTGGAAGGAACAAAGTTAACAATCGTTGCTTACGACTCGACCACGGCTCACAGAGGTTTCGACCATTGGGGCGGACCGGATAGCTCATTAGTTTTAAATTCCATGTTTAGTACAACAACATTAACTATGCCAAACAGGTCTATAATGGTTAAGGCCGTCTACGGTGACTTGCATACGCTGACCGTGAATGGCGGCAGCGGATCAGGAAGCTATATCCCTGAAGTCAATATATTTATATCTGCTAATGATTCAACTGCGACTAAAAAGGCATTTGACCATTGGGGCGGACCGGACAGTGCACTGGTTTTGAATGATACCCTCAAGACGACATCGATAGCCATGTCCAACAGGGATGCCATGATAAAAGCCGTGTTTCGTGATTTTCCCGTACTGACGGTAGACGGAGGAATCGGATCGGGTTCTTATATGTCCGGCACAACGGTTGCCATATCCGCAAACGATTCCGGATTGGCGAAAAAAGTGTTCGACCATTGGGGCGGACCGGATAGCGTGTTGGTTTTGAATAAATCGGCAAGTGCATCGGGTTTTATCATGCCTTCCAGG
>JAQUMP010000017.1 GCA_028718065.1 Chitinivibrionales bacterium
TTAATGTATTCGCGGCCATGAATGCCGTCGCGCGTGGGCCGCACGATTTCGGACATGTCGGTCCACATGGAATCGTATCCCTGGCCGCAAAAGGGGCCGCCGTAGCCGCAGCCGGAAACCGGAACGCCGCCGGTTTCGGCCTGGTTCCAGGTGGTGCTGATAATATCGGGCGTGTAATAGGCGTCGCCAAGGCGCTCGTATTCGGGATTCGATACGCGCGTGAGGATGTTCTTAGTGCAATTCTGGATGCAGCTTAAGCACCCTTTGCATTGGTAAATATAATCAAGATAGCCGATTTTGTCGTGAAGAGTATCCGCCTCGTTGCGGTATAAATCGTAGATGCAGGCTTTTTTGACGCAGTTATGGCAACTGGAACAATCTTCGCGCCAGTCAACAATGCCGAGCTTGCCCTCCGGCCGGATGCGCGGGGGCGTGGGTTGCGTATGAATGTGATATTTTGCCGGCACGAAAAACTATCCTATTTTAGATTGCAAACTTTTTAATATTTCGGCAGCGGCATCCAGGTCGTCGTCGCACACGATCTCCAAACCGCGTATGCCCGCTACTCCTGAAAGTTTTTCAATAGTTTCCAAGGCGATCTTTATGCCTTCGGCGCGTGCGGCACTTTTATCTGATTTGGCGGCAAGGCGGCTTAGAATTGCATCCGGCACCATAGGCAGCGGCCGTTTTTCGGCATATTCTTTGGCCATGGCCGCATCGGTTAATACCCGGATGCCGACAATAAAGGCGGCCTTTTCGTGAAGGCCGCGGTTGGTGACTTCTTTCCACCACAGGTTAAAACGGTCCATGTCGAATACCGGCTGCGTAATTAAAAATTGCGCCCCCACAAAGATTTTTTGCGCCAGGCGGGGCAGTTGCAATTCAAGCGGATCGGCATAGGGCGCCGCAACAGCGCCAAGGCAAAAGTGCAGCGGCCCGGCGATTTTTTCTTCGCCCACGGAAACAGCACTGTTTTCAAGGTTTTTGCAGGTTTGCAGGAAGAGAGTGGCGTCGAAATCAAAAACATTTTTGGCCGCATGAAACGGGAGCAGTGATTGATGCGTGCCGCTGGTGCAGAGGATGTTGCGGATGCCCAGCGCATGCGCGCCAAGGCAATCGGCAATCAGCGCCGTGCGGTTGCGGTCGCGTGTTGTAAAGTGCAGCACCGGCTCAACGTTTTCGGACAGAATAAGAGAAGCCGCTGCCAGGGCCGACATTCGAATGCCGTCGCGGTTGTCGCTTACGCCGAGGGCATGCACCGTGCCGCTCAAGCGCTTGGCCATATTTCGCACGGAGGCTCCATCGGCCGTTTTGGGAGGCGAAATCTCCGCCAGGACGATTTGCTTTCCCGATTCAATCAGACCTTGCAATTTTGTCTTTTCTTGCTGCATGGTTTAACCTTTTTCTCTTGTCAAGCTGGTATCCGGACCAGACCGCATAATCGATGCGCCGCGTCCTCAACCAGCTCTTTTATATTCTCGAGTGTTTCGTCTTTAGCGCAGCGCAGAATTTCGGCGCGCCGGGGGTCGAGCCCGATTTCTTCGAGCAGGCGCTTTACGGTACGGACCCTTATTTCCGCGCGATAATTGCCCTGGGCGAGCGTGCATTCACCCTGAAGGCAGGTTATAATGCAAACGCCGCCGACCCCGCCCTCAAGTGCGTGCAGGATGTATTGGGTGTCAATCTTGCCGCTGCACGGCACTTCTTTAATCTGAATTTGCATGCCGGAATCAGTCCATTGCGCGGGCAAACGATTGCTGTGAGGAAGGCAATTTTTGCAGAGATAAATGATTACATCCGGGACTGCTTGCATGGTCATGGTACTAATTCGCTGTTATAGTTGATTTAATCCACATACGTGCTGCGCTGTCCCATCGGCGCAATTTCGCCGAACGAAACAAAATTCTCCAATTCCTCCAGCCCCGACAAGGGATATAATTCAACTGGAATGCCGGCTTCCTGCAGCACGGCAATCGGATTTAATCCGTCGATGGTTATTATACCGGTCCGTCCTTCGCCAACGGGAATATCAAGCAGCGGACGGTTGGGCTGCCCGATCGCCAGGACCCCGTTAAGGTGCAATCGGTCCAGCGCGGCGATTAGCTTTTGCGTCTTTTCCAGGGCAATAGAGGGAACCTCGCGAAAACTCGCACATATAATGCCGGAGCCCGTGGTTGCGCATTTGCCGACCTTGGTCATATTGGCCATGATAAAAACTTTATGCGGATCAATGGAGGTGCCCCGATATTCGGTCAGTTCAACAAAACGTTTTGGATTACCGTCGTCCATTTCAATAAGACCGCCAAAGCGCGAAAATACCGGAATGCCCGCTTTTAAAAATGCCCCATTAATTGTTACGCTGCAAACGGTCGAAAACAATATTTTCCCCCGAGGGACTTCCCGTTCGCCAAGCCGCTCTCCCGGCATCCGCAGCGCGATCCGGTCGCCCATGCTTAGTTTAGAGGCGAATACCGGCTTCATATTATAGAGTGACCGGGAAAGGTCTTTTTTGCTGATGGCCGCCACGTTAGAAACAACCGAGCCGTGACCATTTTCCGTATCCAAGGACATTCTATAGCTGAGTTCATCCATTCTGGAAGCGATAAGACCGATTTTGCTCATCACGCTGCCGCGGGCAAGTTCTTTCCTGCCGCTGGCGGTAATCAGGCGGCCTTCGTTTTTGGCAATGCTTCGCGTAAGGCCGGCCTGGTCCATTTTTGAAAGGTGAAAACGGACCGCGCGCGCTTGAAGTTGGACGCCTGATCCGCCAAGCATTTCGACGATTCTTGATGCGCCCGCGGATGCGCCGATATCATCGAGCGCCTTAAGAATTGCCAAACGCGCGCGCGTACTTCGCCCGCTTACCAGGGTTGGCGTTGCGTTGGGTCCAAATTCTTGGCCGGTATGCTGAAGATCGTTCATAGTCAGGTATATGCCGCCTTAAAAAACACGCTTTCAAAAAAAGTTATTCAATATAATTATTGCCTCCATTTTGCCGTCAAAAAAATCTTGCAAGGCCAAAAAAACGCCGGAATAAACACGGCACGGCCAAAGAGGGCGGCAATAGTGCCGCCGTGGCCCGGTTTCCGGGGGAGCGGTAAATATTTTTTTGGGATTTTAACCTGTTGGAGAGAGTATTTTTTACCCTGCAATATCCGGCAATAAGAACATGCGCAGCGGGAACGTAAGGAGATTTGCATAATGTCAAGTTCCATCCAGCAAATTCTTGACACCGTAAAACGCCGCAATGCAGGCGAGTTGGAATACCTGCAAGCGGTCCGCGAAGTGGTGGTGTCCTTGGAACCGGTCGTCGAGCGGCATCCCGAATATACCGACGCCTGCATTCTGGAACGGATCGTGGAACCCGAACGCCAGATCATATTCCGCGTCCCCTGGCAGGACGACCGTGGCGCCGTCCGGGTGAATCGGGGCTTTCGCTTTGAATTCAACAGCGCGCTGGGGCCTTTTAAGGGCGGGTTGCGGTTTCACCCCAGCGTAAACCAGAGCATTTTAAAATTCCTGGGGTTTGAACAGATTTTTAAAAACTCGCTCACCACCCTGCCCATGGGCGGCGGCAAAGGCGGTTCGGACTTCGATCCCAAAGGAAAGTCCGACGGCGAGATAATGCGCTTTTGTCAATCATTTATGAACGAGCTTTTCAGGCACATCGGTCCGGATACCGACGTTCCCGCGGGCGACATCGGCGTCGGGCGGCGCGAAATCGGGTATTTGTTCGGTCAGTACAAGCGCTTGTGCAACGAGTTTACAGGCGCGTTAACCGGCAAGGCGCTGAACTGGGGCGGTTCCCTGATCCGGCCGGAGGCCACCGGGTATGGCTGCGTCTATTTTGCCGAACAAATGTTAAAAACCCGCAACGAGGTGTTCGACGGTAAAACGTGTCTGATTTCGGGATCGGGCAACGTGGCCCAATATACCGCCGAAAAGCTCAACCAACTCGGCGCCAGGGTGGTAGCGCTCTCCGATTCCTCCGGCACGGTCTATGATAAAAATGGGATTACCGCCGAGAAATTGCAATGGGTCATGCAGCTTAAAAATATCCGCCGCGGCCGTATAAAGGAATACGCCCGGGAATTTAAAAGCGAGTATTATGCCGGAGAAACCCCTTGGAAAATTTCCGGCGACTGCGCCTTTCCGTGCGCCACCCAGAACGAAATTAATGCCGCTGATGCGGCGCTGCTGGTCCAAAACGGCTGTACTCTTGTATGTGAAGGGGCCAACATGCCCTGCACGCCGGAGGCGGTGGAGATTTTTCAGGGAAACAAACTTTTGTATGGTCCCGGCAAGGCGGCGAACGCCGGCGGTGTTGCAACCTCGGGCCTGGAAATGTGCCAGAATGCCATGCGCCTGACCTGGACACGGGAGGATGTTGACGAGCGGTTACACGACATCATGGCGTCCATCCATGACGCCTGTTTTAGCACGGCGGAAGAATTCGGGGAACACGGCAACTATGTCGCCGGCGCCAATATTGCGGGGTTCCGTAAGGTGGCGGACGCCATGATCGACCAGGGGTTGGTTTAAAATGGATTTGGAACAAAACAACAGCTCGTCGAAACTTCTGGAAGGCATTGCCGAAATCAGCAAGGCCGTCATGGAACACAATTTTGCCGACGATATTCTCGCGCTTATTGTCTCGGTAACGGCCAAGGTGACCGGTTCCAAGATCTGTTCCCTGCTGCTGCTTGACAAAAACAAAGGCGAACTGGTATTGCGGGCGAGCCAGTCGGAATCGGGCGGCTACAACCAGAAATCCAACACGCCCCTGGGCAAAGGTATTGCCGGCCGGGTCGCGCTCTCGGGCGCGCCGATTAAGGTCCTTGACGTTCGCAAAGATCCGCGCTATCTTCATAAGGAAATAGCCGTCCTGGACGGATTGGTTTCGCTTTTGTCCGTTCCCATGAGCGTGGACGGGGAGGTCATCGGCGTCGTTAATTGTTATACATCGGAAATCTATGATTTTTCCAACGAAGATATCCAAATGCTTACGACCGTGGCGAGTCAGGCCGCTATCGTCCTTAAAAACACGGAACTTCGCATAATGAAAGAGGTCGTGGAACGCGAACTCGAGGAACGCAAGATTATTGAACGCGCCAAGGAAGTTGTTATGGAAAAAAAGAGAGTGCCGGGGAGGATGGCGTTCGAACTCATCCGTAAACAGAGTATGAATACCCGCACGTCCATGGCAAAAATCGCCGAATCAATCGTTTTAGCTTCGGCGTTTGACTGAATAGACGTATTGTTGCCAACGAAAGAGCGCCGGAAACAATGAAGTTTCCGGTCAAGTATCAATGACGATGCTCGCCTCACCTCATACGTGAGTAGCGGGCATTTTTTTTGAGAAAAATCAGGCGTCAACGGCGATGCCCGGTCTTTCCTTTTGGAAGACGCGGGCATTTTTATTAATTGAACGGTTGTGTATCCCCTCAACTCTATGAAAGGAGTTTCTCATGTCGCAGGATATCGAAACCTTTATGCAGCAGGTCATGGGCAAGAACCCGGCCGAACGGGAATTCCATCAGGCGGTCAAAGAGGTCGTGGAATCGGTTTGGCCCTACACCCAGAAAAACCCCAAATACCAGAAAGCCAAAATCCTGGAACGCCTGGTAGAACCGGAGCGGGTCATTATGTTCCGCGTGGCCTGGGTGGATGACAAGGGCATCCCGCAAGTAAATCGCGGTTTCCGTATTCAAATGAACAGCGCCATCGGACCGTACAAAGGCGGACTGCGCCTGCATCCTTCCGTCAATCTGGGCATACTCAAGTTCCTTGCTTTTGAACAGGTCTTTAAAAACGCGCTTACCACCTTGCCCTTGGGCGGCGGCAAAGGCGGTTCGGACTTTGATCCCAAAGGCAAATCCGACAACGAAGTCATGCGCTTTTGCCAGGTTTTCATGAGCGAGCTGTTCCGGCATATCGGCCCGGACACCGACGTGCCCGCGGGCGACATCGGTACCGGCGGCCGCGAGATCGGCTTTTTATTCGGCCAGTACAAGAAACTGCGGAACGAATTTTCCGGTGTTCTTACCGGTAAAGGACTTGGCTGGGGCGGCAGCCTTATCAGACCCGAAGCGACCGGCTATGGCCTGTGTTACTTTTGCAACGAAATGCTTGCCACGCGCAAACAATCCTTTCAAGGAAAAACGGTAGCGATTTCCGGTTCCGGCAACGTGGCCCAGTACGCATCCGAAAAATGCATGCAGCTTGGCGCGAAGGTGGTGACCCTTTCCGACTCAAACGGTTTTATTTACGACGAAAAAGGGCTTACGCCGGAAAAGCTGGCTTTTGTCCTTGAACTTAAAAACGTCAAGCGCGGCCGTATAAAGGAATACGCGGATAAATTCGGTTGCAAGTTCGTGGAAGGTAAAAAACCCTGGGGCGTCAAATGCGATATCGCCCTGCCCTGCGCCACGCAGAATGAGATCGACGGCGACGACGCCAGAACGCTCGTATCCAACGGCTGCATCTGCGTCGGCGAAGGCGCCAATATGCCCAGCGCGCCGGAGGCGGTGGATGTGTTTTTAAACAAAAAGATCCTTTACGGACCGGGCAAAGCCACCAACGCGGGCGGCGTGGCGGTGAGCGGCCTCGAAATGTCGCAGAACAGCATGCGGCTCTCCTGGACGAGCGAGGAAGTGGATACGCGCCTGCGCGAAAACATTATGAAACCCATTCATCAGCAGTGCGTTACCTACGGCAAAGAAGGCGACTTTGTCAACTATGTCAACGGCGCCAATATTGCCGGTTTTGTAAAGGTTGCCGACGCCATGCTCGACCAGGGCATCCTTTAAGATATCCGTTACGGGTGAAATAGTGTATTTTAAGCGGGGACGGGTAGTATGGTATCCGTCCCCATTTTTCTTTCCGAGGGGAGTTATGGAAAAAGAATATCCGCCCTTTTCCACCGGCCTGCCGAACCTTGACCGGGTACTGGAAAACCTGGTATCGGGCGACAATGTCGTCTGGCGCGTGGATTCGGTCGACGATTACCGCCCCTTTGTTGTTCCCTTTTGTGAATGCGCCATCCGGCAGGGCCGTCAATTGGTTTATTTCCGTTTTGCCCAGCATCGCCCGCTGGTGCCCGCCGGCATCGGCGCGTCCCTTTACGAGGTTCATGCCGAAGACGGGTTCGAAAATTTTATCGACGGTATTTTTAACGCGATCGAGAAGCACGGCCGGGAAGTGTGCTATGTGTTCGACAGTCTCTCCGAGCTTGCCGTAGACTGGTACAGCGACCGGATGCTGGGCAATTTTTTTATGCTTGCCTGCCCCTATCTTTACCGAATGGAAACAATTGCCTATTTCGGCCTGCTGCGCAATTATCACTCCTCGTTTGCAACCAGCAGCATCCATACCACGGCGCAGCTCGTTCTCGACGTATACCGAAATCACGATCGGCTCTACTTGCACCCGCTCAAGGTGTACGACCGGCATTCGCCCACGATGTACACCCTGCACCTCTGGGAAAAGGAGCGTTTTCTGCCCGTCACCCGCAGCGCGACCATTACCGAAATTCTGGCAAAGGTCCCGCAACCCTGGCTCGACTTTACCATCCAGCGCCTGGGCATGTGGCAGAGCACGTTCATGCAGGCGCAGGAAGCGCTTGACGAAGCAAGAAACGGCAGGCTCTCCGGCCGGGAGCTTGAGTTCCATTTTCATCGCGTTTCGCGCATGGCCATAACGCGCGACCCGGCGCTGCTTAAACTGGTGGAACGCTACCTTGATCTTGAGGACATTATCGCCATTCGTAAACGTATGATCGGCACCGGACTTATCGGCGGAAAATCCGTCGGCATGCTCCTGGCGCGGGCCATACTCAATAAAAAAGGCCAGGGCTGGCGCGACAAGCTGGAAGTCCACGATTCGTTTTATATTGGCTCCGATGTGTTCTATACCTTTTTGGTGGAAAACGATTGCTGGTGGGTGCGCCGGAAGCAGCGCAACGCCGAGACGCTGCTCGAAGGCGCCGAGAACGCGCGCCAACGCATGCTCTCGGGCAAGTTCCCGGAGTATATCAGCAGCCAGTTCATGGAGATGCTCGATTATTTCGGGCAGTCGCCCATTATCGTACGGTCAAGCAGTCTTTTGGAAGACAACTTCGGCAACGCCTTCTCCGGCAAATACCAAAGCGTGTTTTGCGCCAACCAGGGGACGCCCAAGGAGCGGCTGGAGACTTTTATTTCGGCGGTCCGAAAAGTGTATACCAGCACCATGAGCAAGGAGGCGCTGCTGTACCGGGCGCACCGCGGGTTGCTCGACCGCGACGAACAGATGGCGCTTCTGGTCCAGCGCGTTTCCGGCGCCGTGTACGACGACCTGTTTTTCCCGCAGATCGCGGGCGTGGGTTTTTCGTTTAACCCCTATGTATGGAACGCCGAGATCGACCCCAAGGCGGGGATGTTGCGCCTGGTATTCGGCCTGGGCACGCGGGCTGTTGACAGATGCGACGACGACTATACGCGGGTGGTGGCCTTAAATGCGCCGCTCAAACGGCCGGAATCCAACTTTAACGAAGTGCGCAAATTCGCGCAACGCCGGGTGGACGTGCTCGATTTGCGCGCCAATCAACTCGTGTCGCGCTATTTTGAGGACGTGGTAAAATCCGCCCCGGACATGCCCATTACCATGGTGGCCTCGCGCGACGAAGAGCCTGAAAAACGCCTGCGTGAACAGAAAACGCAGGGCGTTTTTTCGTGGGTCCTCACCTTTAACCGGCTTTTTGTGGAAACGGATTTTGTCAAGGACATGCGCGCGATGCTCCAGACCTTGCAGGAGGCCTACGGCTGTCCCGTGGATGTGGAATATACCGGCAATTTCATGGATGACGGCAGCTATAGGATCAATCTGGTGCAGTGCCGTCCGTTTCAGGTCCAGCGCGGTCCCGGGGCGCTTGCCCCGCAGGAGATGCCGCCGAATGCCCGCGTGCTCCTGGAAACGCATGGGCCCATTATCGGCAACAGCCGTTTATGTCCGGTCGACAGGATTATTTATGTGGTTCCGTCGCGCTACGGATTATTGCCCATGAGCGACCGCTATGCCGTCGCGCGGCTCATCGGCAAGCTGACGCACCTTGACAAAACGCAGAAGTGCCTTATGCTGGTTGGCCCCGGACGCTGGGGGACCACCACGCCATCGCTCGGCGTGCCGGTATCATTCGCCGATATAAATACGGTGTCCGTTATTTGCGAGTTGGCCGCCATGCACGAAGGCCTGGTCCCCGACGTTTCCCTGGGCACCCATTTTTTTAATGATCTGGTTGAATTTAATATGTTGTACCTGGCGCTCTATCCCGACCGCAAGGACTATGCGTTTAACGAGCAAATCCTTTTGAGCGCGCCAAACCGGCTCCTTGAACTGGTTCCCGAGGCCTCGGTATGGAACGGGACCGTCATCGTCATTGACGCCATGGATGCATCACGGGATTCGCAGACGATTTTATCCGTGGATGCTATGAACCAGAAAGCCGTTTGCTTTGTTCAGAAGAATGCGGTGTAAATACTTCAGCGTCCCGCCATTTAGTTGATTGTATTCCAGTTTCTTGCAGTAATATTACGGCCGGTTTTCGATATCTACCGCAATCTATCCGGATCTCCGCAATATTTCTATTATCTTCAGCAGATTACATTAATGTCATTATTGTCAATTCGTTCGGTAATATTTAAAAACATAACAATGGAGGAGTTTACCTATGAGAAAAAGAGTCCTTGTTCTGGGTTGTTTGCTTTGCCTTTCGCTTGTAGGCATTTCAGCTTCGGCGGAGCGTTTCCCTTGCCTTTTCAACCACCGGGGATGCCGGCCTTGCTTGATTGACATCAGGCAGAGCGGCCGCGCCGGACAGTTTTTCCTTCATTTGCTTTACAAAATCATCCATGGCGGCCTGATATTCCTCGTTCTGCTTGGCGCCGATTACGGGGCTATCAAGGCACTCCGGGGGGATCTCGTTTAAAAACATGCAGGGCTTTACCGGCAAGCTCTTATTTCTAAAAATTTTGGACCCCGCAAAACTTAAGACCAAGCGTTTGCGCGCACGGGTCATGCCCACGTAAAAAAGGCGCCGTTCCTCCTCGATCAGACCTTCTTCCACGCTGCGGGGTGATGGGAAAATGTCGTTGTCGAGTCCCGGCATAAATATCACCGGAAATTCCAGCCCCTTGGCCTTGTGCAGGGTCATGATGGTGAGGCGGTTTTTAAGGCGAGGTTTTTCGTCTTCGTCGTTGTCGGCGGCGGCAAGCGATAATTCCTGCAAGTATCCCGCAAGCGAGGGTTGGCGCTGCTTATGAAAGTGTTCGTAGGTTTCCATGCCGCGCAGCAGCTCGACTACGTTCTCTTTACAATAAGCAGTGGCCGGGTCGCTTTTTTCCTGCTGGGCCAGGAGATCAAAATAGCCGCAATCGGTCAGGAGCGCGCGCGTGGTTTGGGAAAGATTTCCCTGCGCGTAAAGTCCGGCGTAACGCTGGCACAGCATGAGGAAA
The DNA here is from genome assembly GCA_028718065.1 of Chitinivibrionales bacterium. Classification (GTDB taxonomy): domain Bacteria; phylum Fibrobacterota; class Chitinivibrionia; order Chitinivibrionales; family FEN-1185; genus JAQUMP01. The sequence goes on from JAQUMP010000017.1 coordinate 10,491, forward strand.
TCCTGGAGCCTGCCATGCTGCGCCGGGGTAATTCCGGTGGCGTCTCCATGGCGCATAAGGGCGTCCCACAGACTCATTTTACGCAGTGATGCCAGTTCGTCAAGCGCCTCCATTGCCGCGCCCCGCAGGCCTTTGTCCGGCACTTTGAGAATCCGGACCAGGCTTAGCTCGTCGGATTGGTTGGCAAAAAACCGAATATAGGCCAAAACGTCACGCACCTCCTTGCGATCAAAAAAACTCATGGCGCCGACGATGCGATAGGGCACGCCTTTGGCGCGCAAGGACTCTTCGAACCTTCGCATCATTATATTGGTACGCACGAGCAGGGCATGGTCGCAAAAATCGAATTGCCCGTTTTTAGAATGGTCGATAATCATTTGGGCGATCCAGTCGGCCTCTTCCGTTTCGTCGTCGGCCTTAAATACGAGGATAGGATCATCGCCACGGCCCGCGGCGCTGATTTGTTTTATGGTGCGTTTACGATTGTGAGCGATGACCCCGAGCGCCCCGGCCAAAATTGGGGGCGTGCTGCGATAATTTTTTTCCAGCACGATTGTTGTGCATTTGTCAAATGAAACCGGAAAATTAATAATGTTGTCGACGGTCGCCCCGCGCCAGGCGTAAATGGCCTGGTCGTCGTCGCCGACCGCCATAATATTGTTGCGCGGGGCCGCCAGCAACTGAGCAAGCTGCATTTGCACGCGGTTGGTGTCCTGGAATTCATCGATGGAAATAAAATGATATTTTTGACAATACTGCCCCAGTACTTCGGAATTGGTTTTAAAAATTTTAAGCGGCAGGAGCAGCAAGTCGTCAAAGTCAAGGCACTGCCGTTTAAGCAACATAGTTTCGTAGCCCGTGTAGATGCGCCCCGTGAGCAACTGAGCGTTTTCACTCTCTTGGTATTGATCGGAATGCACGCCGTTATTTTTCGCCCGGCTTATTGTATATAATATTGACTCGTGGTCTTGCCCCTTGGAGGCTTTTCCTACACCGCGCATTAGGGCTTTGATGGTGGCCAACTGCTGATGCTGGTCTAAAATGGTAAAGTGGGGTTTTATGCCGATCCTGCCGCCGTGTTCCCGCAAGATACGCGCCCCAAAACCGTGAAATGTAGCAATCGTCATGGCGCCGGCGGCCCTGGCGCCGACCATGGAAATAATTCGCTGTTTCATTTCCGCGGCGGCTTTATTGGTAAAAGTGACCGCCAGAACCTGTTCCGGTTTGCACCGTTTTTCCCCCACCAGCCGGGCTATGCGATTGGTAAGCACGCGTGTTTTACCGCTTCCGGCGCCGGCAAGCACGAGGAGCGGGCCATCATTGTGCAGAACTGCTTTTTTCTGGCTGGGATTTAAACCGGAAATAAAATCAAATTTCATGGAAACCGGATTTACCTTTGGTGCGATTTAAAGCGAGGTAATATATGTTTGTCGGGCTATAAGTGCGTGACAAAAATAGGCTATAAAGAAAAATGCAATCTGAATTCAGAATTCAGATTCAGGGGACGGTGGAAGTTTATAAGTTTTGAGATTTAGCGCTCGGTGAAATTATCAAGGCAGGCGCTCCCTTTTTTTGTTTGCAAACAGATTGTAATTTTTTTGCGACAGCCCTAAAAACCGTGAGTTCGTTTATATGGTTTCAGCTATACTCTTCCAGCACCAGCGCTGCGTTGTGTCCGCCGAAGGCAAACGATTGCGTGATCGCTTTACGGATAGGAAACTCCCCGACCTCCCTCACAAAATTCAAGTCGCGCACCGGGTCGTTCAGGTTGTGGCAGGCGTGGGTGGTTTTGCAGGCGATACTGAGCGCGGTAACGGCGGTTTCGATCGCGCCGCCCGCGCCGATTGTGTGGCCGATGAGCGATTTGGTGGCATTGACCAGCGGCTTTTTACCGAAAAGATCATCGATGAGCTGCGCCTCAATTTCGTCGTTTAAGGCCGTGCCGGTGCCGTGCGCATTGATATAGTCTATATCACTAAAGTCAAGGTCCGCTTGCTGCACGAGGTTATGGAGCATGCGCCGGATTTCGGCGGCTTGAGGATCGATCATCATGATGTTGTGGCCGTCAAATGTTTCGGCGAAGGCGGTAAGTTCGGCGATGATCGGCGCCTCGCGTTGCAGGGCATGTTCAAGCTCCTCCAGTACCAGCATGGCCGCGCCCCCTTCGGCAAATAAAAACCCTGTTCGCTTTTTATCGAAGGGGCGGTTCGCTTCTTGCGGGTCGCAGCCCGGCAAAGCCAGGGTTTTGGCAATGTCGAACCCCCGGAAGATTCCGCCGAACTCATCGCCTAAATATTCAACGCCGCCGCAGAGCGCGCAATCGACCTCTTCGGATTGAATGGCCCGAAGTGCTTGACCGATGGCAACCGTGCCCGCGGCGCAGGCGCAGCAGAACGTAGTATTGGGGCCGTTCAAGGAATACTTTATGCCGATGTTGGCGGAGACGGCATTGGGCATGGTCATGGAAACGATAAACGGGTTAAATCGCGCGGGCATGCGCACGGTTTCCTGTGCAGCTTCACACAGCTCACGCAGCTCCTTTTGCGCTGAATCACCCTCACCCGCGAGCGCTTTGATCCGTTGCAAGGCATCAGCCAGCGGTGTTATGCTATGATTAGCCTGGTTAAAAATGAGCGAAGTAAGCCCGCCGATACCGCTGCCGCAATAAACCGCCGCGCGCCGGCTGTTAAGGCCGGGAATGACAAAGGTGTTTTTCTTCTCGTTTTTCAAGATATAGGCGAGTTGCGCATTGTCAATGGCCTGGCGCGTTGCGCACAGGGCCAGCATGGCCGAAACGTCGAGCTGCATCTGCTCCACGCGGCCGATGCCCAAAGCGCTGAAGTCAAGTTTGGGCAGGGGCGCCCAAATAGTCGAAGAATAGTCCGCATACTGCCGCCAGTGGGCCGGGATCGACGCTACGGTAGCCTGCCCGGCCAGGCAGGCGCGCCAAAAATCTTCGGTGGCGGCCGCTCCCGGAGCGATAACGCCGATGCCCGTAATAACCGCACGGCGCCGCATATTAGGATGCTTTCGCGGCGACCAGCCGGGCCTTAATGAAATCATACACGCCCCCGACCGAGGTAAACGAGCGCGCCTGCTCCTCGGAAATCGACGTTTTAAATTCCTCTTCAAGCGCCATGATCAGCGCGACCGAATCCAAAGAATCGGCGCCGAGGTCCTCTTTAAACCGTTTGTCAAGCGTGATGGGGGCCGCGCCCGGTTTGAGCACTTCCCGAATGACTTTGTCCATTTTTTCCAGAATAACCGCATCCGGCCCACTCAGCTCCATAGGAAGTTCCTTTTATTTGGTTACGAAGCGACAACACTGCAAAGCGCAGGAAAAGCAACAACCTCCCGCGAATTATTTATGAATAAAATATGCGATTTATTGCGTTTAACAAAGAAAAATGCAATTTGTCCCACCATTATTTATCTTTTTTAAAGTTTGTTTTAAAATATAAAATCCAAAAAGGAAGTAATCGATGCCAAACCCGCTTCGCAGCTCTGTAACAACCGCCACCCGGCGCATGGCCGGCGCGCGCGCCTTATGGCGCGCCAACGGCATGCAAGACGAGCAGTTCGGCAAGCCCATTGTCGCAATTGTCAATTCGTTCACGCAGTTTGTGCCGGGGCATGTGCATCTGCACGAAATCGGCCAGCAGATTAAATCACTGATCGAAGCCCAGGGCTGTTTTGCGGCGGAGTTTAATACCATTGCCATCGACGACGGCATTGCCATGGGTCATAACGGCATGCTTTATTCGCTGCCCTCGCGCGAGCTTATCGCCGACAGCGTGGAATACATGTGCAACGCCCATTGCGCGGACGCCATGGTGTGCATCAGTAATTGCGATAAAATTACGCCGGGTATGCTCATGGCCGCCATGCGGCTTAATATTCCGGCGATTTTTGTGTCGGGCGGACCAATGGAAGCCGGGGTACTTGGCGATAGGCAATATGACTTGGTTGACGTTATGGTCATGGCCGCCGACAATGCAATCGCCGACGAGCAGATCGACCGTATCGAACGGGCGGCTTGCCCTACCTGCGGTTCATGTTCGGGCATGTACACGGCCAATTCCATGAACTGCCTCTGCGAAGCGCTCGGCATGGCGCTGCCGGGAAACGGCACGATTCTGGCCACGCATAAAAACCGCCAAAAACTTTTCGAAAAAGCCGCCGGGCGCATCGTCGCCATGGCCAAAGCCTATTATGACAATAACGACGTCTCTATTTTGCCGCGTTCCATCGCCACGCGCAAAGCATTTATCAACGCCATGTCGCTGGATATCGCCATGGGCGGCTCAACCAATACGGTGCTGCACCTGCTGGCCATCGCCCATGCCGCAGGCGTCAAGTTTACCATGGAAGACATCGACCGGCTTTCGCGCAAGGTCCCGGTATTGTGCAAGGTGGCGCCCAGCTCGCGCTACCATGTGCAGGATGTAAACCGCGCCGGGGGCATTATGGCGATCATGGGGATTTTGGCTAGAATCGGATTAATTGACACATCGGTAAGCAGGGTCGATTATCCCTCTTTGGCCGATGCGCTGTTACAAAACGATATCGGCGCGTCAACCGCATCACCGGAAGCCAAAAAAAATTACCTGAGCGCACCGGGGACCATCGGACGCAACCAGGTGCTCGCTTCACAGGAAAATTATTACGAAAGCTTAGACCTTGATCGCGCCTCGGGCTGCATCCGCGATATCCAACATTGCTACAGTAAAGACGGCGGGCTGGCCGTGCTGTTCGGGAATATCGCCGAAAACGGCTGCATTGTTAAAACCGCGGGCGTG
>JAQUMP010000018.1 GCA_028718065.1 Chitinivibrionales bacterium
TGGATGATTTGCACCGGAATTTTTAAGAAAAACATCTTCTTTTCGATCCGGTCAAAAAGCGTGGAAAGCGCCGGGGCAAACGCCGAGAAAATAGCCCATCGTACGGGCGGCAGCGGCGGCGGTCATGGCATGATGGGCGCCGGGCGAATTCCTTTTGAAAAAGCGGCGGGCCAGGAAATGTTTGATTTTTTCGTCCGTATTATCAGGGAGAATTGGGAAATCGGCGACGTGGAAAGCAAAAAAATTCTTTCTAAATAGGAGCGTTTAGCATGTGGGATTATACCGAAAAAGTCCGCGATCATTATTTACATCCGCGCAATGTGGGCGAAATCCAAAACCCCGACGGCGTGGGCGAAGTGGGCAATATGCGTTGCGGCGACGCTTTGCGCGTGTCGGTTAAGCTCGACGATAACGGCAAAATCGCGGACATAAAGTTTAAATCCTTCGGTTGCGGCAGCGCTATTGCTTCGGCCAGCATGCTCACCGAACTTGCTAAAGGAAAAACCATCGAAGAGGCCTCAAAAATATCCAATCAGGACATCGCCGAAGCTTTAAACGGCCTGCCGCGCGAAAAAATGCATTGCAGCGTCATGGGCCAGGAAGCGCTGGAGGCCGCGATTAATTTTTACAAGACCGGCGGCAAAAAAACGGAAGCTTCGGTCAAAGCGGGCGAAATCGTTTGCACCTGCTTTAATGTGACCGACCTGGAAATCGAAAAAGCCATCATCGACAATAAGCTCACCTCCGTCGAAGATGTCACCCACTTTACCAAGGCCGGCGGCGGCTGCGGCGGGTGCCAGCCTAAAATCCAGGAGATTCTTGACAAAATCAACGGCAATAAAACTGCGCAAGCGGTAACGGCAAAGAAACCCGTCGAGCCCATGACCACGCTCCAAAAAATCGATAAAATCCGCACGGTCATCGAAAAAGAGATCAACCCGTCGCTGGAAAAAGACGGCGGCGGCTGCGAACTGGTAGACGTTGACGGCAACAGCGTTACCATTGCCATGAAAGGCCAGTGCGTCGGGTGCGCCTTTTCCAACATGACCTTTGTCTCGGTCGTGGAAAAAACACTCAAGGAAAAAGTTTCCAATGCGCTTACGGTAAAAATGGCTTGACCGCCGCGACCAAGGCTTGTTACCGCAGCACAACCCGGAACCCGTAGAATGTGTGCGGCACACCCGCGTTATAGGCAAGCCGGTCCGCCGAACCGTTGGCAGGCGCTAAGTGCCCCGGCCACCAGGAACCTCCCCGCAGCATTTTATAATAACCGCCCGGCATGAGACCGATGGGATCGGTTTGCGGCGTTGACGGATAGTTGTCCTGGTCGCTCGGCGCGCCCCAATCATTGCACCACTGGAACATGTTTCCGCTCATATCGTAAAAACCCCAGGCATTCGGCGGCTTGGCGCCGACGGGGTGCACCTTGTTGTCGCTGTTAAACCAATACCAGCCATACCTTCCGTCAAGGGAATCGCCGTACCAATAAATGGTATTGGTCCCTGCGCGGCAGGCATACTCCCATTCCGCCTCAGTGGGCAGGCGATAGCCGTGTTTCGTGAAATCGGTTTTAATATCGGTCAGGTAGCCGCAGTAGGTAGTGCCGGGGTTGAATGATACGCCGGAATAGGTATAGACCGTATCTTTGCCCGTTTTTTTGCTTAAGGCATTGCAAAACAGCGCCGCATTATACCACGTGACCATCTCGACGGGGAGAGAATCGCCGACAAACTCCGGCCCACCCCCAAGCGACTCCACGCCTCCCGACGGATTATAGCCCATCACATTTTGATACAGCGCCTGGGTAACGACCGTCTTTCCCATTTTAAAGGACGTCGATATGGTTACCTGGTGCGGCGGACCATGCGGATCAACGGTATGCCTATCGGAATTGCTCCCCATTGTAAATGTCCCGGCCGGCACCGTTATCATGTCGATGCCGTCGTCACTGGTAGTTACGACGCTGCTGCTGAGCAGAACCGTCATTGGGGTCGTATCGGCATTCGCGATGGTGATTTTTTTGGTTGTATAGCCACCCAGTGAAAAAACCAGCGTATCAAAAAATGCGGCTTGACTGCCAGTTCGTTTGCTTAAAGAGGCGGCCGTCTCGGCAAATGTCATACCCGCTCCTTGGCCGCTCTTGCCCCTGCAACCCGCCGTTATGGTTTTTAGGGTATGGATTTTATCGCGGACGCGGATTTGATACAGGTAAACGCCGGCAACCGCCTGCTTCGAAAAAACGGTCACGGCGCCCGCCGGAAAATCTTTTTGCAGGGAAAAAACCAGTTTGCCCTGCATCGAATACACGTTTATGGCGACATTCTCCTTTTGCCCGAGGGCAAACCGTAATGCTCCATCGACCGTTATTACCGGCGATAAATCCCCGCTTGTTTTTGAAGAGTGATTCAGAGCGGCCGATGTTCCCTTTTGAAAAGAAAACAGACCTGCAACATCGGTGGTGTCGATAAGATTGCCGTTAATAAGCTTTACCACCACGTTTTTTAAGGGAGCGTTCGTGACGCTGTCTTTTACAACACCACCGATATTAATGCTTTGCGCCATGCACAGCGAAGCCGCCGCCGCAAGCGTAAACAGGGATTTAAAGATAATCATACCGGACCTTTCTGGAAAATTTTGCAGTACTATATTTAATTAAAAGATAACCAAAAAAACCTCACGTGCAAACCGGGATTTGTTGACATTATTGATGTTATTGTAATATCGTGAAGCCGTTTTTTGAGACAACAAAACGCGTCTTACGGTTCCGACGTCAGGCGATGCAGCAGGCGGGCGTGGGTGCGGATGAACCCTTTGGTGGTTTTTTCCACCGGGTAAATGCCCGAGATGGCGTGCGCCATGGAATGCCCGAACTTTTCCATGTCGGGGTCGCAATAGGAAATGCCCAAATGGTAGCAGTCGGCGCTGTTTTCGAAGGATATCATGGAAACCTGGTTGGGAACTTTTACGCCGTGACCGGCGCACCAGCGATACGCGGCCACGGCATTGGACGCATGCGAAAAAACCCAGAGGGCATTCTCGGCGCAGGTGTGGAAAAGCGTTTGCGGATCGGCGCAAACCGTAATGTTCTTTTGTAAATCAGCAACCGTAATCCCCCGGTATTTGGCAAGCTGAACTTTAAAATTCCCCTTCTTAAACGAATCCAGATACATTTGGATAAATTCGTCCGTCTTCATACCCGGATTTTCCGGTTTAACGACCATTTTTAAAGAAAACTCCGGGTTCAGGTTAAAAACCTCAACCCAGAGTTTTATCATGAACGCATCGGCGCCGATGTTCCACACCGTGCGCGTGCAATCGACGAAAATCACGGTGTTTTTCTTTTTCCGCCGGACAATATATTCCGCCATCGTCTGGGTTCCCGAAGTCGTAAAGTGCCCCCGCGAAATCACGGAAACGTCGCGCGGAATTTTATCAAGAAAGGCGCCCTGCCTTAAATCAAGCAGGACCGGCAAATTTTGTTTGTCGCGCTGGCGGGCCTTCTTTTGGTTTTTGTCAAGCTTCGGCACCAGCGCCGAAAAATCTTCGGCGGGCGTGTTAAAAAGGATTATCCCGGCCGGCGGCGGGGCCGTCTTTAAAAAACCGTCAAAAACCCGCTCGATGTTTTCACTGCTTTCAAACCGCAGGCAAAAACCGTTGGCCGTGAGTTCACGTTCCATGTTACGGTATGCCGGCGCGAGCATGTTGTCGCGGAATATATCGCTAAAGTCAAGAGATCGCTGCTTGACAAGAAAAACCTGTTTACGGGCCGGTTGTTTAAGCAGGTTCTCGATGGCGCCTACCCAGAACGTTTTGCCGAGCTTGGTAACGAAACCCTTGTCCCGCAGGTGCTGATAGGCGGCGATGACGGTGGCGTTGCCGATTTTGAATTTTTGGGCGATATACTTGACTTGAGGCAACGGATCGCCGCCGTTGATTTCGCCGGAAAAAATCATTTTTTTAAGCGCCGCGGCCAGCGTTTCCGAAGAAGATTCCGCTATGTCGATCCTTTTTTCGGGCCCGGGCTTTTCGCCCGGTTTAAAAGTGCCCCGGCCGGGAACGCGGCAGATCCTTTCTTGCCGGGCGTAGCGCGAAAGCAGGCGGTACACGGTTTGCGAAGAAACGCCGAACGTTTGCGCCAGCCGGCGATCGGTGGGCAACCGCTCCCCCGGAAGAAGCTTTTCCAACCGGGCATCAATCCACGCTTGTAATTCTGCGGCCGGATTTCTCGGCATAATGCGAGGGCCTTTCTTTGCAAAAGGGCGGCCGGTTCAGCAATGTCGTATTTACAGTAATAAAATAGACTATAATCCCCTCCAAGCAAAGAAAATTTCACGTAGATTAATAGCGGTGGTTAATTATAGGCGCATTCGTTCAAGTTACAAAACGCTCGGCTCTCATGAATGAGTAAACCGATCATCGGCAAGGGGCTGCCGGGAAGTTTTCCGGCCAACTATAAGATCCTCAACCACGATGACGTTGAGCGTCTCTGCACCGCATGCTATGCGTATAACCCTCCCTTGATCGCCCTGACCGAACTGGGCCGGCGGTTGGGACTCATCGCCTTTGTCCGGGAAGAGAGCTGCGATTACATTACTCCCCCGCACAACCATAATTATCTGGAGATCGTCTTTGTGCTGGCGGGCAGCGGAATACACATCATCAACGGGGAGGAATATCCCATTAAAAAAGGGGACATATTTTTCCTCAACTACGATCTTGTTCATACTTTTAAAGCAACTCCCCGACGCAGGCTTACCTATGTAAATTTTGCTTTTTTACCGGCGTTCCTCAGCCAGAGTCTTTCGCTGGAACGATTTACGGAGGGCATGCATTTTTTTTTAATCGAGCCGTTTTTCCGGGCCGACGACCGGTTCCGCTATAAGATATCTCTCAAAGACGGCGCTTTTTATCGTCTGGCACACATGGCCCTTTTGATCGTAGACCGGTTCAACCGTTGCTATCCCGAAGTGTGCGACACGGCGCATTTGCAGTTCAAAGCGTTCGTCCAGGTCGTGCTTGACGAGTATCGGACGACCGTCCAGAGCCGGCCCGAAATCTTTGGGCAACGCGAGAAAATTTTCCGCGAGATTTATGCCTATATCGAAAAGCACCTGGAGGAAAAAATACTCCTTGACGACATCGCCTCGGCGGTGGGCGCCTGCCGCTCGCGCATCACGGATATTTTCAAAGCGCAGCAGGGCGAGTCAATCATAGCCTATGTCAACCGCCGCCGGATTGAAGAAGCCGTGCAATTATTGAAGGAGACATCGTTATCGGTGATCGATATAAGCTTGCGGGTCGGTTATAACGACATTTCCCATTTTAACACCCCCTTCCGCGCCATTATGCATACCAGGCCCCTGGACCTTCGCAAAAAAAGCGGATTGGCAAAATAATAAAGCCGATGCCCAAAGAATTATTTCTTATTCCGTTTTATATTTGCCAATACAATTGTTATTCCGTTCCGCTCACTCTATCAATGGATTTAAACCGACATTAGGAAGGAAAAACCAATGACGTATAACAAGAAATTCTCTCTCTCCGGCGGCACCCGATTGGCGGCAACACGATTCGCTCTCTATGCAATGATGGCGCTGTCGTCATTGTCATTGTTACCAAAAGCGTCGCATGCGGCGGACGCAAGCTGGATGAAGGACCTTAAGTACGGGATCAACATTCACAGTCAATACCGCACCTTCGTCGCCCATATAGGAGGAAGCGCCACTTCCGCCGGGTGGAACCAGATTGTCGATAACTACAATGTCGAAAAGTTCGCCGACCAATTAAAGGCGATCGGCGCGGGCTGGGTGTGGTTCCATGTTATGGACGGAAACTCCGGATATTTTGCCGCTCCTAATGCGATCTACGACCAATACACCGGGTATGCCGCCGGAGAACGATGCTCCAACCGTGACCTTGTCATGGATATCGCCAATGCGCTGCAAGCGAGAGGTATAAAGCTCTTTTTGTATGTGGTCGGACGCGCGCCCCAGGGTGATTTAAAAGCGTGTGTTGCTTTAGGCGACAATTGCAGCCATATCATTGAAATGCCGTACAATTTTGAGGTAAAATGGGAAGACGTCCTGCGCGAGTGGTCTTTACGGTACGGAACAAAGGTCAGCGGATGGTGGGTCGACGGCATGTACGCCGTCAGTTGTCTCAAAGATTATACCAAGCCGCACAACTGGCACACCTTTGCCGGCGCGCTGCGCGCGGGCAATCCCAATGCCGTGCTCTCTTTTAATTGCGGGTATTACAACTGCCAGGTGGACACCATGTGCGGCGAGATGGATTATAGTTCGGGCGAGGGCCAAAAAGGCTATAACCTCATCGTCAATTCACAGAACTATCCCCGACTCAGGCCCACGGCCGCGGGCCGCCAGTGGCAGTTTGTCTTCCCGCTCAGCGGCGAGTGGGGAGGTTGCGGCCAATCGCTTTATTCGGCAAAAAATCTTATTACGTATATCGACACTTTATACAATCAGAAAGGCTGCTGCACCATCGACCTGGGATTTAATGCCGATGGATCGTTCTGCCAGGCAGGGATTGACACCATGACCATCGTCAGGAATGCAATCTGGGGCAAAGCTCCGACGGCAGTTATGAGTCCGGCTGGGCCGGCCGGCGCTCATGGAAACAGCGTTCGCGGCATATATTGCTCTCTGGCGCAAAATGCGTCCTGGGCGCGGCGGCTGAGCGGCGCAAGCGGTGTTTTTGACGTGCGGGGAAGGTCACTTTCGCGGGAGGCTTTTACAAAGGCGAAGGGGATCTTTTACGTCATCGACGATTTAGGGTCGCCCCGTTATTAGCGGAGCCTCCGAGGAGCAAACAATGCTTTTTCCATTGATCCGGATAATCACCGCGGTATCGACAATTTCCGTTGCTGGCGTTTATGCCGTTACCGGCATTGCCGTGGGCAATCACTTTACCGGCGTCAACGATAACCACTATGGCGGTTTTGGAAATATTATCCGCTATGATATTGTAAATTCGGTCGTGACAAAAAGAGATACGATATTTACCGGAGCGGCCAATTATGCCTCAATCGATCAGACCGGAAAATATGTCGCCTTTATCCAGTCGAATAAAAAGATATCCATGGTGTCAATCGACGGCGGAGCGGTCACCGATCTCGCCGCGGCGGCCGTGTCCGCCCAGGGCTACACGGATTGGCCTGCCGGGGATTGGGTCTATTTCAGCGACGGCGGCTACGACGACGACGGTTCAAAAAAAATGCGCAAAGTGAATGTCAAAACTAAAGAGGTGCAGGACGCGGTGACGTTTTCCTGTCACCAGTGGCATTGGAGCATTTCGGCGAATGGAACCAGGGCGGCAATCCGCTACACGGATTCCCACAGCGGCGGCGGCTGTCCCGACTGCGGCGGTTATGGACACGTTTACAAATTCGTCATGCCGGCGTCGGCCGCGGCGTTCAATCTTACCTGCGATACGGCCATGGATTTTACCAACAACACATCCTGCGGCAATGCGATTTCGCCCAGCGGGAACGTGGTTATGTTGTTTCCGGATGTGTCCCATACCGTAATCAGTTTTTTTAATTGGGACAAGAGTTTTATAAAGTCAATCCAGCTTTCATCCTTAGGCTGGAGCGGCGACGCCTCCAACCGTAACCGCTGGTCGAACAATTCGGAGGATTGGGTCTGCGTCTACCGCGGGTTCGGCGACCGCAACGGCGCGGGCGGGGGTGGCGATCTTTACTTAGTCAATAGGTCGACAAGCGAGACAATCCAACTGTCCCGCAACGCCAGGGGTTCCAACGCTCACGATGTGCATGGCGATTTCTGGGTGGGAGATCCAAACGGGACCGGCACGGTAGTAAGGCAAAACAACGCCCCTCAAAAAACGGTTTTAATTCCGGTCAAAGATGCGCTTATGTCAACTATTACCGTTCCGGAGAGCTATTATAAAGGTCAAATATTCGATGCGCGCGGTAAAATTGTCTGCACGACCTATAATGTTTGCGCAATCGGTATTAAAAAACTGCATGCGGGCGTCTATTTTGCCGTTTTCTCGGACAATAATAACAGTCATGTCATGAAAAATATTGTCGTACGATAAACCGCGCTAAGCCGCTAGGACCCTGCGGGATCAGAAAAAAAAGCGGATTGCCAAAATAATAAAGCCGATCCCCAAAGAATTAATTCTTATTCCCTTATATATTTACCAATACAATTATTTCTTTCGGGGAATAAATGCGCTCGTCACGAATTGTGATCAATAAAATATTAAACACTTTAAGCCAATATTTTTAAATTTGCGTTCATCTTTAAAAAGGAGACGGTATGCGCCATTATAGTTGTGTACTCACGGTATTAATTTTTATTCTGGGGCTCTCCTCGATTTCCCACGCCGCCCAAGTCACTTTTATCGACCAGACGCTTACCTGGACAGCCGGTTATAATGTCCAGCCCACACAAATCGGGCTAACCAATCTCGTGAGCCCGGTCGACTACCGCAACGGTACGGTGTACCTGCGTTACGAAGTGATCGACAAGCCGAGCGACAAACTTATCGGCATTCAGTTGTGCATGTGGCAGGACGCATTCGTTCTCGAAAATTGTTCCTATTGTCAAAGCTATTCCACCAAGGGCGTTTATTACTGGAATCTCGGCACGTTCAGCGGATTTTGGATGAAGAACGGAACAAGCATTGATTTTACGAGGCCATTCGGACAGGTGACGATCATACATAAGGATGGCAGTTGCACGGGGCAGTTAATGCAATCAAGCGGGTGCGGCGCGGCATGTTATCCGGGCAACGACCTCAACCAGCACGTTCCGATCACCTTCAAGGCCACGGCGATTGTTGTGGCGCCGGGATCGACGCTCGATCCTCCATCCTCATGGACCGGCTGCCCCGCAGGCTGGGGTTGCGGAAATGGAACGGCCGTAACGGAACAAATTCCGGTCTCCGCAGTTAACAGTATAAAGGCAAATCTTAATCCTGTCAAACGCTCGATTACAATTAAAACAACGGGCGAGGCAAGATCAATAACTTCGGTCCGTGTCATTGATTATTCGGGGGCCTGCGTCGCCCTCTTTAAGCCGGATGGCCGTGACGGCAGTTTTGCAGCCACAGGGCCCGTTATTTTTGTCAGGGGCGCATACCTTGTTCAATTAACCGGAAATGGTTTCGCAAGATCAGGCAAACTGGCGATTTCGTATTGACACAAAGAGGTATGCATGCGTAAACTTTCCATGGCAGGCAACAGGATTGCGATTCCCCTATTCCTGGTTCTGACGTGCTGGTTTATCGCCCCTGCACAGACAAAATGGTATACCGCGATCATCGACAATGCCGGCGGTAAACATGCTTTCGAAAATTCCAAAATACGATACGATTACTTCTTTGCGCCAAGTGGGGGCGGTTGTTTCGGCGCCTCCAATTGCTGCTATCAATCCGGTTGTGAGGCTTGCTTTCATAACCGGCCCATGGGCACGGCCATCGGTAAATTCCTCAATAAGAGCAGCAACAACGAAAATGTCTGCGGCTCCTGGGGCGGGGCCGGCACCGGATCCAATATCTGCGACTTTTCAAAGGCCCAGGTCACCAATTTCAGCGAAAAAACAAATTATATCGAATACCAGATTTCGACCCCGACCCAGTCGCGGTGGGAACGTCTTTACAAAGACATCGGCGTGCTCGAGCAGCAATATATTTATGCAAGCTGCTATTGGCTGGACGACGTCCTGTTCGGGCCGGGCGCGGCCCCGGTTTTTGTGAGTTACGGGATAACCCAACCCGTCACGCATGCAATGGCCGTCGCCGCCGGCAGCGCCAACTCAATCCACCTGACTCCCAACTGGAAGAACGCGGCCGTGCTTTACAAGGGCTATGCGATGTACGGATTTATCGATCCGGCAACGGGCCACGGCAGCGGCTATGTGGTCCGTATGGGCAGCGTCGAAAACCTGGCCTGGAAGGGTTTCTGGGACGAAACCAACGTCATCAATGTGGAATTCTGGGACGGCACCCAGCGCGCCGGGGGCAGCAAACGCTGGTATTTTCCCTTAACAGGCGGCAGGGACGAACTGCTGAGGGTCGGCAAGGCAATTGTGGACAGCGGCGTACCATCGCTGCTGACGATGACCGGGAATAAAAGCCAAAACCCTACGCCGGCTTTTCCGTCTTTTGATGTTACCGCCCGCGGCCGCAATATCCTGATACGGACGCCGGGGGCGTTTATCCATAATGTCAAGATTTACAATGTCGGGGGAATATGCGTGCAAAGCGCGTCGGCTGAC
The DNA here is from genome assembly GCA_028718065.1 of Chitinivibrionales bacterium. Lineage (GTDB taxonomy): Bacteria > Fibrobacterota > Chitinivibrionia > Chitinivibrionales > FEN-1185 > JAQUMP01. The sequence goes on from JAQUMP010000018.1 coordinate 10,266, forward strand.
GGGCAAAAAGAAACGGGTATCACTCTGCCCGGTGCGGCAGAGGGAATATATCTGGTAAAAGTCCGGACGGGGGCTTTTTCTTTCTCAAAGATTGTCAGCATCACAAAATGATAAGGAAACAATTATGGCAAGATCTTTTTGTGTAACGATTTTAGCGATGGTTTTATCGGGTGCCTTGACAGAGGACATTGATGCCGCCCAAGCGTGGGGCAGCATTGCCATTTCGGGCGGCAGCGCTGTTTTTAAAAACAGCGTCTGGGAGGCCGGCTATGTATCAAACGGCGCCGAAACCTGCTTAAACGACCTTAAGCCCGCCGGTATGACGGGGACCATCGTGGGAGGCTACTGCGATTGTTCCTCCAGCCGGGGAACGCTTTCGAGCGCCTCGGTAACGGCCGAAAACGCGGATTCCATGTCGGCCCATCTTAGCTGGGCCGCCGGTGATGCGCAGATGACGATGTTTAAAGACCGCATGATCCTGAGGACGGCTTATTCGTCAAACAGTTGGAACGTGGGCGACCAGATCGGCGGCAGTGATTGGGTGATTTACGGAATGGAAAACTGGAAACGCACGGTTGCCGGAACGCCCTACCCCTCCTGCTATTTTTCGCGGGGAGCCGACGCCGGCTGCGCCAATTGCGGCAGCGGCGACGGCAACCCGACCGCGCTCCTTTATAAAAACTGGTTCATTCTCGGCGTGATCCGCAGCGACGGCATCGGCTATGGCCGGGTCATCGACAACACGCTCGATATCATCAAGTTGCTGCCCTGGAACAAGGGCTACGAAATCTTCTGGCACGCGCACACGAGCTACATCTATCTCACCAAGGGCGGCCAAAACAAAATCATTTCCCGGGGCAAGGCGATCGTCGATTGGATCGCCGGCGGGGCCTATCCGGCCTCGGACGCCGGTACCGCCGTTACGCAACGCACCGGCCCTACAATAAAAGACGCCCAAATCGTGTGCACCCCGTCGGCGGTCACAATCCGGGGCATCGCCGATGGCGTTTACAAGATGGAATTACTCCGACTCGACGGGAGCGTGGTTGTCGCAAGTCGGGGGCAAACCAACACCGGAGACCGGCAACTTTCATTGCGCGGATTGCCGCAAGGCGTATACGTTGTCCGGCTGCTCGCGCCCGCCGGGGCAATGACCAAAATGATTATGGTGGAGCAAGGGATATAAATTTTCCATACTAAAGAGGAGGCGGCCCATGATTGTCGGAAAAGCAGGCCGGGCGGGATTTCTGCTCGCGGTATCGGCCCTGACGGCGTTCGGCGCCCAAATGAAAATCCTCGGCTTTGACTATACCTTTTATGGTTGGTACATGCAGGCGCCTTTGCAGGCCCAGCCGGCAACCGGCTGGCAAGCGCCCGACAATTACGCGGCCGGGTTCACCTATGTCAAGTACGAATGCCTCGGATTCACCGGTAAATTCCCGGACGGAAAGACGGTGATGACGCCGCATACCTGCTATTTTAAGGACCCGTTCAGCGAGTTGGTCCACGGATGCACCAATTGCCCCAACTGGGAAATTACCGGTCCGGGCGTCTATTACGGCCGTATCCGGAACAGCGAAATGTGGAATTCCGGCAGCCTGAGCTGGAACACCCGCATGAGCATGTTCATGATAATCGACAATTGCGACTGCGTCGGCTATGCCCAGTGCAAAAGTAAAGGCGGCGGGCTCGGCGCGCACCTTAAAGGCGAAGTTTACATCGTTTCCCAGGGCAGCGCGTTTTCCGCGCCCGCGACCTGGACCGGTTTCCCCCAGAACGTCGAAACGGCCATGCCGACGGGCACCTTCGGCACCAGCAACACGCTGGTTAAAGCGGTCATTACCGGCGTAGCGGACCAACTGGAGCCGCACAATGCCACAGCGCAGACCGTTACCGTGCGCGCAACGGAAACGGGGCTGCGCATTAACGCACCGGCGCCCATGCGGGCGGCCTCTCTTTTTGCACTTGACGGAACGGTAATAGCCGCGGCTAACCCCGCCGGTTCCGGCAACGAGGTTTACATTTCCCGAACGGCGAAGAAAGCCGGTATTGCCCTTCTCAAGGTTTCTTTGCAAAACGCGACGGTCCTACGAAAAATAGCGTGGTAAGGGGGCGAACCGTTATGAAACGTCTTGAATTGCTATCGATCCTATTAGTCTGTTGCACCTTTCCCCTCTTTGCGCGGGGCCCGGCCTTTAAATTGACCGTGCTTAAAACCGGCGTCGCCAACTCCGAATTCGCCGTCGGCGATATCGACGGCGACGGCAAAAACGATATCATCGTCAATCGCAATGTTCCGGGGGGGCCGCTGCTCTGGTATCAATATCCCAACTGGACAACGGAATACATTATCGACAACACCACGGCCGCCTGGGGCGGCGAAATCCAGGTCGCGGACGTGGACAACGACGGCGACCTCGACGTTATCGCGCCGGACTGGCACACCAACAAGGTTTACTGGTGGGAGAACCCGAGAAAAAACAAGGGGAAACCCGACGGCAATCCTAAAACCGACCCCTGGGTACATCACACCATCGGGAGCTGGGGAACGGACAATCCCCACGACTGCAAAATCGGCGACGTGAACGGCGACGGCAAGATTGATGTTATCATTAACTGCAATTACGGTACCTACGCAAATCCGGACATGTATGTATTTGTCCAGAACTCGCCCGATTCATGGACCAAGGTCGATGTGGGCCCGCTCCGTTCCACCGAAGGCACCTGGGTCGCGGATATAAACAAGGACGGCCGCCAGGATTTAATTGACGGAATGGACTGGTACGAAGCGCCTGTAAATCCGGTGACCGGCCCATGGGTCAGGCACCATATTAATAATTTTCAAACTGGTCTGATGCGGACTAATGTCGGCGACCTTCTGGGAAACGGCCGCCTCGATGTAATCACCTGCGTCTCGGAATACCAGGTCGGACCTTTGGCGTGGTACGAAGCCCCGGCGGACATCGAAAACGGGAACTGGACCGAACATATTCTCGTTCCCGCCACGGACCTTAATTATCACACGCTCCAGATCGGCGATATGGACGGCGATGGAAAGCTTGACATAGTGACCGGTTCAACCCACGGACCGAACAGTTCCGTTCCCTACGCAAAATGCTTGCGGATCTTTTACAATCAGGGAAACGGAATCTTTAAAGACACAACCTGGCAAACCCAGTACGGTTTATGGAACGCCGTTATCGGCGACGTAGGCAGCAGAGGCGTTTTGGACATCCTTAATTGCGATTATGGGGCCGGCTCGCAGGAAGAACTATGGGAAAATCAGCTTAATCCCGCGCAAACCGTCAATAAATCGACACCCAAAATTCCAGCCCGGCATAAAACCGATTCCGGCGACAAAGTTTCGGGGGCGCTCAATTATTTGCCGAATGGACGCCTTGCCGGCAAATCCTCCCAAACCGCTCGCGTGTTGATAAACAGGGAAAAAGGAATCGTGATTTCACGGCCCTGATCCGTGAACGGAAAGCGTAACAAAGGGATTCTGGATGACGATCGGTTCGACCTTTAAAAATCAATTTGCCAATCCTGCCAATGAATTTCGCGGAAAACCGTTCTGGGCCTGGAACGGCAAGCTTGATCCGCAAAAACTGAGGCGGCAAATCGGGACCCTGAAAAAGATGGGCTTCGGCGGCTTTTTCATGCATGCCCGCGTGGGGCTTGACACACCGTATCTTTCCAAGGAATGGTTCGACTGCATCACGGCGTGCATCGACGAAGCCGGTAAAACCGGCATGGAGGCCTGGCTCTACGATGAAGATCGCTGGCCGTCGGGCGCGGCCGGCGGGATCGTTACGAAAGATCCCGCCTTTCGCCAACGTAAATTGAAAATCGATCTTTTTACAAAAGCGATTATGCCCCAATGGGACAAGGACCTTCTGGCGCTGTTTACCGCGCGCCGGAAAGGCACGACCCTCTCCGCGATAGAACCGGTCGCGCGGGGAACATCGATGGTCCGGCCGCCCAAAGGCGGCATTGTTCTATCGTTCTCCCGCATGGTGGAACCGTGCACTCCGTGGTACAACGGGTACGCGTATCTGGATACCCTCAACCCCAAAGCCGTCGCGCAGTTTATAAAGGTGACGCACGAAGTATACAAGACACAGGCGGGCAGGCATTTCGGCAAACTCGTGCCCGGTATTTTTACCGACGAGCCTTCGTATGGCTGCGTTTGCCTTTCGTCAAGCGCTCCTTTGCAGTTGCCCTGGACCGACGGCCTGCCGCAAATCTTTAAAGAACGCTACGGCTACGACCTCATCGAGCGTCTCCCGGCATTGGTGTTTGACCTCGACGGCGTGGAGCTGCCGGCCGTTCGCTGCCACTATTTTGACTGCATAACGAACCTCTTTGCAAATTCATTTTCGCGGCAGATCGGGGAATGGTGCAAAAAGAACCATATCGATTTAACGGGGCATGTCATGCACGAGGAACGGCTCTCTTTTCAAACGCGGTTCGTGGGAAGCGCCATGCGTTTTTATGAGCACATGCAGGTCCCCGGCATCGACGTTCTTACCGAATACACGCGGCAATACGACGCCGCCAAACAGGTGAGCTCCGTGGCGCGGCAGTTCGGGCGCAAATATCGCCTCAGCGAGCTTTACGGATGCACAGGCTGGGATTTTCCCTTTCGCGGCCATAAAGCGCTGGGCGATTGGCAGGCGGCGCTCGGCATAAACCTGCGCTGCCACCATTTGTCGTGGTACACGATGCAAGGCGAGGCCAAGCGCGATTATCCGGCAAGCATATTCCACCACTGCCCCTGGTGGAAAGAGTATGGCGTTGTCGAAGATTATTTCGCGCGCATTAACGCGGTAATGACCCGCGGCGTCGAGGTGCGGGATCTTATGATGATCAATCCCATCGAAAGCCTCTGGGCCCAGGTCCGGCTTAATGCCGACGACGA
>JAQUMP010000019.1 GCA_028718065.1 Chitinivibrionales bacterium
GGTGCTGTGGCTGCTGGATATTCGCCATATCGGCCTGGCGGCCGACCGGCAGGCCTTTGCCTGGCTGCGCGAACGTCAATTGCCGTCGCTGCCCATTCTTACCAAATGCGACAAACTCAGCAAAAGCGCCGTGCGGGAGCAGCGCAAACTGTTCGCCCGCTGTTTCAAAACGGAAAGGACGCCCCTTACCTATTCCATTCAGGAAAATGCCGCGCGCGAGCGCTTCTGGGAGGAATACGCCCGCTTTTACCAGGCCGTAGCGACCTCCGCGCGGAGGGTTTAAATCATGCCGTTCATTACGAGCTACATCGAACACACCGGCGCCAACGCCATTGCGCGCATCCGTCAATGGCACGGCATCGGGGCGCTGCTGTACGACACCATTGTTTCCATTATCGCGACCGACCGCAAGAGTCACCAGGCCTCCTGGCGCCAGATTGTTTTCCAGATCCTGTTTACCGGCGTGGAGGCCATGGGGCTGGTTTCGATCATCGGCCTGTTCTGCGGCGTTACCATCGTTATCCAGGCCATGACCACCATGCCTAAATTCGGCGCCAGTGAATATTTCGGCAATCTTATGGTTATTATCGTGGTGCGCGAGCTCGGCCCGTTTTTTACGGCGCTCGTGGTCCTCGGCCGCAGCGGCTCGGGCCTGGCGGCTTACATCGGTACCATGCGGGTTAATAAAGAAATCGCGGCGCTGGAGGTCATGGGCATCGACCCGGTGCATTTTGTAGTTATGCCCGCCTTTACGGCCATGGTTGCCGCCATTATCTGCCTTTCGGTATACTTCGATCTTATCGCCATCATCGGCGGGCTCTTTGTAGCGGCCGTGGTGGTGCATGTTCCCGCGGGCATTTTTCTGACCAAGGTCATCGACGCCCTCACCGTCACCGACATCCTTATGTCATTTGTCAAGAACACGCTGTTCGGTTCGCTCATAGCCGCGATCGCCTGTTTTCACGGTTTGGCCGTTAACAATAACCGGCAGGTGCCCCAGGCCACCATCCGCGCCGTGGTCGGCTCCATGATCGCCATCATCGTGGTCAACGTGATCGTTACGGTCGGGTTTTATATTAAATAATCCAGCAGATTTTCGAAAGGACCTCCATGCGTTTTTTACGCACTGTCGCCGCCGGCTTGTTTGCCGGCCTATTCTGTATGATTCCCGCAAATGCGCTTCCAACAAGCTTTCGCGCCATGCCGGTCATGAATGAGGTTCCGCTCTATCGCAACATTGCCTCTGCACGGACCGATGCCCCCCTCGCTTATGTGGGAATGAAAGACACCTTGGTATTCCTCGATTCCGCCCAGGGCTGGAGCAGGGTAAGCGCCAAAAAAAATATCGAGGGATTTATCGAAAGCCGGCTTATTGTTGTTTTTTCATTGGCTTCTTTGCAAAAGGCAAGGCCCGCGGCTGCCGAAAGGGGTCTCCCCGCAAAATCAAAAACATTTACCGGACGTAAAGAATCGGCCGGGATAGGATATGGGTCCGGTGGCGGCAAAAGCCGGGAAATTGACGACCTTATCGGCGGCATAAATGGTCTCGAGGCAAAGAAAGCCGGTCAACCTATCCTTATGCAGGAATCCAAGGCTGCGCCGGCCCCTCCCGGTAAATCACGGATGCCTGGGGAACGGGCGTCCTCGCAGGCCGCCATGGTGCGTGCGGCAGCACACGACGACAATGCCGAATTTCCCCAGTATCTTAAATACTGCGCGGCAAATCCGGTGCAATCGCTCAATATTGTTTATCCCTGGGATGCATCAAAGCGTATCATTGTCCGCGTCCTCGACCGGGACAGCCAGACCGTGCCCGGCGCAAACCTGGAACTCCTTAATCGTCTCAACCGGGTCGTCTTTACGGCCGCTACTCCGGCCGGCGGCGAAATCATAATCCTGCCCACCGTGGACTTGCCCGAAACGTCCGGAATTTCTCTGCGTGTCAATGGGGGCGCCGCTTGTGCGCTTCAGAGGCGCCCCAACGAGGAGGCCCTTACCGTCGTGCTGTCGCAAAAGCGGCAGGTCCCGCGGGTCATCGGCGTGCAAATATGCTTCCTTATGGATGCAACCGGAAGCATGGGAGACGAAATCAAGCAGTTGCAGGACGTCGTCTTTTCCATTCACGAACGCCTGCGCGCCCTTCCCGGTGCGCCGGACCTTGAATTTTCCGTTACCGCGTATCGCGATCGGGGCGATGATTTTTTAGTGCGGGGCCACGCGTTTACCGCAAATATCGATACCTTCCAGAATTACCTTAACGGCGTCGCGGCCGGCGGCGGCGGCGATAACCCCGAGGATGTCGAGGCCGGCCTTGCGTATGCGCTTGACACTCTGCGCTGGAAGAGCGACCCGCTTAAATTTATCTTCCTCATCGCCGACGCGCCCCCGCACACCGAAACGGCGCGTGCCGATAATTATCTCGTCAAGGCGCGCCAGGCGCGCGGCCGCGGGATCATGATATGCCCGGTCGGGGCTTCCGGTCTCGATAAAACCGGCGAATTTGTTTTCCGGCAGCTCGCGCTTGTCACCGGGGGCGACTTTGTATTTCTTAACTACGGGGAAACCGGCGAAAGCGAAGGCGCGGCCACGGCGGCGGACCCCGGCAAGGTCAGCCACCATACCGGCGCCAATTATAACGCCAGACGCCTTGACGACCTGGTGGTCGATATCGTGCGCCGGGAGTTGGCGTTCCTTGACCCCAAGATCGCCGCGCAACGGCGTGCGCCGCAGCCGGCCACCGACGCCGAAGTGCTTGACTTGCGCTTAACGAGCTTGCTTACGCAGGTATTGCGCGGCGATCTGGGCCTCGCGGGCAAGACCCTGGTCGTGGCGCCCTTTGCGGCCCGCGACACCGGCCTTGCCGGCGTTGCCGCCTACCTCGAGGAAGGCGCCATCGGCCGTTCGGCCGAAATATCGTCTGTCAAGGTTGTCGAGCGTGCCCGTCTTCAAGACATACTCAAGGAACAGGCGCTTGCCCAAACCGGGCTCATGGACCCTGCCGCGGAAACAAAAGCCGGCAAGCTTCTGGGGGCGGACTTTATTCTTGTAACGCAATTGAACTATCTTGGAATAACGGCCGTGTGTCATGCGCGCCTGATTGACTGCGCCAGCGGAGCGATCGTGAGCGCGGCCCGCGTGCGGTTGTAGCGCGCAGACCAACGGTGGCCGGGTAATGGCTGTTGACTAACGCAATTTGCTCGCCAAAAGGTTTGCCTGTTAAAAAGCGCGCTCATGTTACCAAGAAGTCATGCAAAACGGATAAAAAAACATTTGCGGGTGCGGCCATGAAATTATTTCTGCGTTTGGGTTTTGCCCTTTGTCTGGGTTTATGTCTGAGCTGCGCGAGCTTGAGCACGACCCAGGTGGCAAGCGTCAATTCCTATGCCGCGCTGCTGCAGGAGAACGCGGCTTATCCGCGCGGCATCGTGCGGGAATTTATAAGCCTCAAGTACGATATCGAGCAGCTCAACGCCGGCGCGGTCAGCCCCGCGCTTGTCAACGAAAAACTCTGGAACTCCTATAACGGCAAATCCGAGGCGCTTAAAAAATCCTACCGGGCCAACGTGGGTTTAAATGTCTTAGCCGACTATGCCGCCGCGCTCAATCGGTTGAGCGGCCCGAATCTTTTTAAAACGCTGCAGGAGCCCGCGCTTTCTACCGGAAAAAACCTGGATAAACTGCTCCGGGAATACGATACGCTTTTCGACCAAAAAATACCCGTGGGCATCGGTAACCTCATGGCCCAGGGGTTACTGGCGGGTACCGCCATCGGCATTAAAAACCGTCAGGCAAAAGAGCTCAAACGGTATGTTGACGAAGGCGATACTTTGGTGAGCGTGCTGACGCAAGCCGTGGCGCATGAGCTCGATTCGCTCGTTGTAACCCTCTGGCTGCCGGCCCTTAAATTAGACTTAAAAACAAATCAGGAAGAGCTGCTTAAAAACCTTAATCCCAAGGGCGACTACACCGTTTATTACGCCACCCAGGTCGATAAAGAGGTGGCAGCCCTGATCGGCCGCATAGATAATTTGGAGCAACTCACCCATAAAACCATCACGGCTCTGGGTAAAATCCGCGCGGCGCACAAGGAGTTAATGCAGAACCTGACAAAACGCAAAACCATCAAAGAAGTCCTGGCGCAAACCCAGGAGCTGGCCGAATCCACCCGGCAGGTTTATCTGGCATACGCGGACATAAAAAAATAACCGCAAGCGGGGCCTTATGAACAAAAATCCGGACCAAACCTACCGGCAGGTCGTGCTCGCCATCTCGGAAATAAACGCCCGGCGCACCTTTGATACGCTCGGCGCACCGCAGCGTCCCGACCTTGACAAAGCCATACTGGCGCTGGAAGAACTTTCATGGCAGATCGTGGCCGAAGACGCCGGCCGATTTTCCAAAAGCATCGGCGCGCGCATTACGGAACTGCAGGAGCTCGGTCAAAAGATCGAGCGGAGCTACAAGGATTTAAAGGCCATCGGCAAGACCCTGCGCCTCACGGCCGAAGTTGTGGCGGAATTTGTAAAGGCGATCAAAGCCGTGGTGTAACGAAACCCCCGTGCCAAAAAGCGCAGTTCCATACACCGGTGGAGCTGGGTGAAAGCAGAAACCAATGTTTTGCTACAGAACTTTTGTTTATATTATTTAAGATGTTCGATTTATAGTCCTTTTGCAAAGCAGGATTATTATGGAAAAAACGATACAAATGATTGTTCAGGCTCAAAATGCAGGCCTTTTTTCTTCATATGCCATCGGTGGAGGAATTGCGGCGCTGTTTTATATTGAACCAGTCGCTACTTTCGATCTGGATATTTTTATAATTTTGCCGGAATCTTCAAGCCCGTTGATATCTCTATCTCCAATTTATTCTTGGTTTTCAGATCGAGGTTACAAACCATCTCAAGAACAAATCGTTATTGAAGGAATCGCCGTTCAATTTATTCCAGTTTATAACGATCTCGTCAGAGACGGTGTTTTAGACGCCGCGGAAAAGAAATATGGGAACACGCCCACGCGGGTTCTTAAACCTGAATATCTGATTACTTTAATGCTCCAGACCTACCGATCAAAGGACAAGGAACGGCTCAGTAAATTTCTGCAAGAGACCACAATTGATTATCCGCTTCTTGATTCTATTCTGCTGAAGTACAATTTGAAGAAAGTATTCGAAACTTTCAAGGAGCAATACTATGGCCGCTGATCCGGAAAGATTTATTCAGTATAACAAAAACATCGTGCAAAAGATTTTCAGGAAAAAAGTCGAATACCACCTTGACCAAGCTCGTCTCCCCATCGAAGAAAAAGTTAAAATTCTTATTGAATTACAAAAGATTGCCTTGACTATTCGGCCCAAACAGAATGAAAATGACAAACGGCTGGTTTGGCAAATTTAATGTAAAAGAGCCCCGTATGAAAATGTCAAGCTTGACAGCTTCTCCGTTGGTATTGCACTGGTAGGGAGCCTTACCGCCGCATTTTCACTGCGTTTATAAAGGCGCAGTAATTAAAGGCCATCGGCAAGACCCTGCGCATTACGGCCGAGGTTGTGGCGGAATTTGTAAAGGTGATCAAGGCCGTGGTGTAACGAAACCCCCGTGCCGAAAAGCGAAAGCGAGAACTTTTTATGATGGATCCGAAAACGAAATCGGCCTACGATAGCATCATTAAAACCATTCACGCGGTTGATGCGGCGCGCCGAACCCTGTGCAAAGCCGAAGGGAGCGCGAAAGAATTACTAACGTTGACCGAGGGAAAAGCCAAAAAAGAGGACCTTGACAAAGGATTTCTGCAAATGTTGCCCGGCGGCCAAACGCCGCGGTGTGGCGATTTTGACCCAACTGGTTACGGGAATCCTGATGTTGGCTTCCAAAAAAGCAGGATTTGCGTTTCCGAAGATCCACCTGTTTTCGGCAATTTTAATGGTTTTATCCGATGTCTGTGCCTTCATCATGGCGGGGCTTCGTTCTTAAAAAGCCCGCAACCTCACTTGGAAACCCCGGCCCCGATTGTTTATTTTTAGGACATCATGAAACGCCCCCAAGCCTCCGGCCGCACGGCCCCCGTTATAGAAATTTCGCTGGATAACCTGCTGCACAACCTGGCCGTTGTTAAAAAGCTGCTGCCGCCCAGGGTCGGCGTTATCGCGGTTGTAAAGGACAGGGCCTATGGCTGCGGGGCGGTTGTTTTAAGCCGGACGCTCCAAAAAGCGGGTGTGCCCTTGTTTGCCGTGGCCACCATGGCCGAGGCGCGCAGTTTACGGGCGGGAGGGCTTACGGCCGCAATTTTGGTGTTGGGAGAAGTTGAAATCGCCGACCTGCGCTGGGCGTGGCGCAATACTATCGAGCTTACGCTCAACGATATTAAAACGCTGCAACGCTGGAAAACCGCCGGCGTAAGCGTGCGCGCGCATATAAAAGTTGATACCGGCATGGGCCGCCTGGGGATTTTGCCGGGCGAAACGGAGGCCCTTGTTGCCGCGCTCAGGCATTCTCCGGCCATTACCGTGAGCGGCGTATTTACCCACCTTGCCAGCGGCAACGTTCCCAAAAGCGTATCGGTGCAAAAAAAACTTTTTTTTAATGCGCTGGCAGGGCTGCGCGCTGCCGGCATAGATCCGGCAATCGTGCATTATGCCAATAGCGCCGCGATCGCCAATAATTCGGTAGAAGGCTGCACGCATGTGCGGCCGGGCATCATGCTTTACGGATGCAAATCCGATCCTGCCCGGGACAACGGCCTGAAGCTGCGCCCCGTGGCAACGCTCAAGTCCTATATTGTAAAGCTTAAGCGCGTACCGGCCGGTACGGCCGTAAGCTACGGCTCTATTTATCGCACCGCGCGCGCAACCACTATCGCCACGGTCGCGCTGGGTTATGGCTGTGGTTATCCCCGCGCCCTGAGCAACAAGGGAGAAGTGCTCATCGGCGGCAAGCGCTACCCTGTTCGTGGGCGGGTGACCATGGATTACATCATGGTTGACGTGGGCAACAATACCGATATACGCGTGGGCGATGAGGTGGTTGCCATGGGATTCCAAGGCCGCGGCCTTATAAGCCCCGACGAAATCGCGCAAAAGTGCACTACCATTGCCTACGAAATTCTCTGCAATCTGGGCGGCGAGCTTGAGCGGATTTATTTCCAAAAAGGCGCCGAAATCCATCGTCTAAAAGGATGCTATTTTTAATCGGAAATTTTATAATATTTTTCAAATTTGACTTGAAATAATTGCCTTAGTATGATATTATTTTAGTATATAGGAATATCCCGTCATTTTTGGCGCTGTTATTTTAGCGCTTAATTTTACTCAGGCAGGTTTTGGAATGGGCAAACAGGACTCGGTGAGCGAGCGCAGGCAGGAAACTCGTTATCAGGTGGCGGTGCCGATCGGGACCGACGACTGCTTTCACAATAACGATGCTTTGTTTAACCTGAGCATGTGCGGGGCCTGCTTTAAGACGCCCGAACCCTATGAAGCCGGGGACATGATCCTGCTTAATTTCTTTTTTACGAGCGAATCGCTGTGCATGCCGGCCCGCATCCGCTGGAAAAAAACCGCCGACGCCCAGGCCTATACCTATGGCGTGGAATTTTTCTGCTCGCACAGCACTTTTTTTATAAGCCAGCGCCGGCAGTTTATGGAGCACCTGTCGACGCTCATCGTGAGCCACGCGGCCGAACCGATCCCGGAATAGGAGGGGGTTGTATGGAGCTATCGCTTTCAAGCGCGCTCTCCGGTCTGCAAACCACCCAGACCCGCCAGGACGCTACCGCCTATAATGTCGCGAATGTAAACTCTCAGGGGTTTTCCCGGGTTGCGGCGCAAATCGCCGAAATGCCGTCGGGCGGCGCGCGCATCGCCGGGCTGAACCGAATCCCGAATGCCGATCCGACCACTTCCAACACCGACCTGGCGCAGACCACCGGCGAGCAGATCGAAAATAAAACCGCCTACGGCGCCAACCTTGCGGTCATGAAGGTCCAGAACAATATGCTGGGCGCGCTGCTTGACCTAAACGCCTGATATTTTTTACCGTCCCTCTTGCTTAATGCGAACAAACCGTTCGTAGGCCGCGTCCCATTGCGTCCTATCGGCCGGCTCATAGCGCTTGAGCGGGAATGACCGGCGCACAATGGCGCGCATTTCTTTCAGCGAAGCGATGCGTTTGCCCGCCATGGCCTGCGTCAGGACATTGCCGATAATGGTGGCCTCCTGCGGACCGGCCAGCACCGGCACGCCGCAGGCGTTGGCCGCGGCCGCGCACAGAAAAGCGTTCAAGCTGCCGCCGCCCACCAGATGAATGCATTCAAAGGGCCGGCCGGCAATGCGCTGCAATTGCTCAAAAGTAAAGCGGTATTCCAGCGCCAGGGACTCCTGAATAATGCGGGCCATGTGGCCGATGCTCTGCGGCAGAGATTGACCGGTGCGCTTAAGAAAGGCGTTGATGGCTTCGGGCATGTCCGCGGGCGCCGCGAACTCGCTGCGCGCCGGATCGATAAAAGCGCTCAAGGCCGGAGCGGCGGCCTGGGTGAGCGCCGTAATTTCGTTCCAGGTATAGGCGTGCGTGCGGGTCCAGATGCGCCGGCACTCCTGCAAAAGCCAGAGTCCCATGATGTTTTTATGGGTGCCGATGGTGCCCGCCACGCCGCCTTCGTTGGTAAAATCATGCGCGAATGTTTCGTCGTTTACAATCGGCGAAGCGGTTTCGATCCCCATGAGCGACCAGGTGCCGCAACTGATGTACACAAAATCGGCCGACTCCGCCGGGACCGCCGCCACGGCCGAGGCCGTATCGTGGCTGCCCACGGCAATAATCTGCGTTTTCGGAAGCGCGAATTGGTCGGCAAGTTCTTTACGCAGCGGACCCAGAAACGACCCCGGCGCAATAATGTCCTGCATAAGATTGCGCGGTAATTTAAGCGCGCTGAAAATTTCGTCGTCCCAGGATTTGCTGCGGTAATTAAGGAGCTGCGCGGTGGTTGCAAAGGTATACTCGCTCGACTTAACGCCGCTGAGCAGGTAGGACAGCAGGTCCGGCATAAACAGCAGATCGCGCGCGATTTCGAGCTGCGGATCGTTACTTTGCACCATGGCGGTAAGTTGGCAAATGGTATTAAAAAAAAGCAGCGGAACGCCGGTGCGGTCAAACAGAAAGCGGCCGCCCGGATTTTGGGCAAGTTGCGGCAGAACTTTTTCGGTGCGGCTGTCGCGGTAAGCCACCGGCGCGGCCACCAGGCGTCCTTTTTTGTCAAGCAGCCCGAAATCAACGCCCCAGGTATCGATGGCAATGCTCACCGGCTTTTGCTTATGCAGCGCCATACCCGCAAGGCCGATGCAAATTTCCTGGTAAAGGCCCAGAATGTTCCAAACCATCTGGCCGGTCGCCGAGAGCATGCCGTTGGGAAACCGGTGCGCTTCGGACAAGGTCAACGTATCTTTATCGTCAAGAACCCCCAGCAGCACCCGGCCGCTGTTGGCGCCCAGATCGATGCCCACATACCCTTCGCTCATGAGAATACTCCAATTTCTTAGGTATTAAGAAGTCAGGAGACAGAATCCGGTAGAATTCATCATTCTGACTCCTGAATTCTGGATTCTGACTTCTCCGGTGTTACACGTATCTAAAATAAATCAAGGGTATTATTGGGAGAAATTATTGCCGCTCGGCAGGTTTACCCATTTTATAGAGAAGCCCTATCTCTTTTTTCCAGAGGGTGTCGTCGATCGTTTCCAGGATCAGCGGCAGGTCGTTAAAGCGGGGATCGTTCATAATGGATTTAAACGGCCCGAGTCCCAGCAGCCCGCGCCCCAGGTTTTCGTGGCGGTCAACGCGGCTGCCAAGGGCCGCTTTGGAATCGTTGAGGTGCATGCCCTTGACATACGATAAACCGACGACGGTGTCGAATTCGGCAACGGTTTTTTGATACGCGGCCGGCGTGGTTACGTCGTACCCGGCGGCGTAGGCATGCGCCGTGTCAAGGCAGACGCCCACGCGCGCCTTGTTTTTTACGGCCGCGATGATTTCGGCCAGGTGCTCAAAGCGCCAGCCCACCCACGATCCTTGCCCGGCCGTGTTTTCAAGCAGCACCGTAACGGTCGCGGTTTTTTCATGGGCGCTGTTTATGGCGGCGGCGATTTGGTTAAGGCATTCCCGGTCGCCGATTTTGCCCAGAGAACTGCCGGGGTGTAAATTAAGGTACAAAAGTCCGAGGGCTTCGCAGCGCCTAAGTTCGTCTATAAATGCGTCAAAGGATTTTTCCCGGGCAGGCCTATCGGGGTTGCCCAGATTTATAAGATACCCGGCGTGCGGCAGGATGTAGCGCGGCGCAATGCCGGCCGCCGCGCAGTTCTCGGCGAACGCCGCAATTGACACATCGGAAAGCGGCCCGGCCTGCCACTGCCGCTGGTTTTTGGTAAACAGGGCGAAGGCGCGCGCCCCCAGGGCGGCGGCGTTGCGGGGCGCCAGCGCCACGCCGCCTTCGGTACTTACATGCGCGCCGATATATTTCATAGTAAATTGGTCCTCGAAAACATAGTAGACAAAAGATAATTAATGCCCGTTTCTCCCGTAAAACAGGGCGGAGCGGGCCTGGACCGGCCGTGACAATCTTACAAAAATGATACTATAGGTTGTATTCCTCTTGCGCGAACATGCTTTATATAGTATTATTATAACGGATAGTATCACGGCGCCAGCGCGCCTCATCACTCTATCCAGAAAGGATATTTCAATGCCCGCAAAGAAAAAAGCGGCCAAAAAGGCCCCGGCAAAGAAAAAAGCCGGCAAGAAGAAATAATTGTTTGTCAAGAACAAGAGATTTCATAGCGAAGAGAGTTTACTTTCTTCGCTTTTTTTATTTAGGCGTTTATTGTTGACAAAACCGGCAACATTTCGTATTATTAACCGTATATTTTAAGGTTATCATCCATTGTTTTTTCTTTTATGATAATGGGGGTGCACTGGTTTCGACGGGAGGTTGGATGCAAGAACAGCATGCCGAGGATTATCGGTTGGCCTCGTTAATCATCCGGTAAACAAATAATCGACAACGATTATTCATATGCAATGGCTGCCTAATAAAAGGTAGCCAGTTCGGTGGAAGGGCGCGCTCGCCGACCTCCGGACCAGCTTAGAGCGCTGGTTTAGCGTAGGTGCATCAGGACGCTAAATGAGAACCTTGGTGCTGGCTCCCTTGCAGCGTGCCCGCTTGCGAAAAGGGAGTAAGAACCAATAACGGGCTAAGCATGTAGCGGTTTTTGTTGATAGCTTTTCGGACAGGAGTTCAATTCTCCTCACCTCCAGACTTCGCCCCTTCTTTGAGGAGGCGAAGTCTGGCGCGCCGTAGCGTCATCGCGAAGGCGGGCCATTTGTTGCTTATCAAAATAGGGGCTTCGTCTCGGCAGGCCGTAATTGAAGTATTTCTACGTTTACATTCTCGAATCATCTTCATTTTCTCAAAAATATTATGTTGGTTATACGTCAGATTTGCATACACGCTTGAAAAAACATAATGCGGGAGAAGTTATCCATACATCAAAATTTCTTCCTTGGAAAATAAAAAATGCTGTTGTTTTCACTGACGAACTAAAAGCCAAGGCATTTGAAACTTATTTGAAAACTGGTTCAGGTAGAGCTTTCACGAAAAAACATTTTTAATAAGGACTTCCGCATGGACACGCTCTGGGCGCCGTGGCGTATGAGCTACATGAAAAAGCTGAGCGACCCTCCCCGGAACGGCGTATGCGTTTTCTGCCAAAAAAACGCCGAAGACAACGACGCCGAAAACCTTGTTCTTTACAAAGGCAAAAAATCGTTCGTGGTCATGAACCTCTACCCGTACACCAACGGCCATCTCCTGATTATTCCCTGCAACCATACGGCCGACTTTGAAACCCTGGACCAGGAGTGCTGGATCGAAGTATGGCACCTGCTCGCGCTCTGTAAAAAGGTTCTGACCGAATGCCTGCACCCCGACGGTTTTAATATCGGCATGAACCTCGGCCGCAGCGCCGGCGCGGGCATTAGCGACCACCTGCACTGGCACATTGTCCCGCGCTGGAACGGCGATAACAATTTTATGCCGGTCCTCGGCGGCGTGCGGATTATGTCGCAGAGCCTGGAAGACTGTTACGCCATGCTGCTGCCCTATTTTAAAAAGTACAAACCGCAATAACGAACCAACTCTTTTTTGTAAAAGCCAATCTTATTCAGGAGCATCGCCATGAATGCAACCGCTGTTTTATGTCTAATCGGCATAACGGCCGGATTGACGTCCGGTTTTTTCGGCATCGGGGGCGGCATTATCATTATCCCGGCCCTGGTTTACTTTGCGGGGTATTCGCAAACCGGCGCCATCGGCACGAGTCTGGCGATTCTGCTGCCGCCGGTGGGGCTGATGGCCACCATCGAATATTACCGGCACGGGCAGGTTAACCTCCGGGCCGCCCTTATTATCGCCGCCTGTCTTTTTGTAACGGCCTGGATCAGCTCTATCTTCGCCGTCAAGCTGCCGCAAACCACTCTCAAATTCATGTTCGGTGTTTTTATCACGGTCATCGGTGTTTACATCACGGTTACATCGGGAATAGTTTTATTTAAATGATCCTGGAAGATTACTTTTCAGGGCACAAATATTCGGCGGCGTGGTATACTTTCAAAATCAATCATGACTATCCCCGCGCTTAATCATGTCTCGCAGGAGCAGGAGCTCGCGCTTTTTTTAAACGCGCTCGGGCTTACTTTGCCCTCAACCGGAAACGGCGGCGCCGACGGCTACGTTACCGCGCCGCTGGGGCCGGCGGCCGGCGCGGCATTTGAAAGCCGCGACAATAAGGCCGCGTTTCTCGGCTACCGGCTGGCGGGGAAAATTTATCCGCTCTCGATCCATTTTCTCTGCGGTCAAACAAAAATTCTCTTCGGCCATTCAACCTTATTGCTCGATTCTTACGGGGGCGATTCCGCCATACTACCCGCGTTGCGCGCGGCCGTTGAGAATTTTTTTTCGCAAAATCCCGATGCAACCCTGCGCGCCCTGGAACCTTCCTGGGCGGATCTTCCCCTGCACGGGCAGATTGACAAAAGAATTTTATGGCACCAGGAACCAGCCTTGAATGTGGCAATCGAGCTCTTTAAAAAAACGCTGGGCGCCGTGCCGATAATTCCCTTGCTGCCGAGCGTTTATTCATACAACAATCCGTATGTTGAGGCCCTTTTAGAGGTGGGTTTTTCGCGCCTGAGCCGCCCCGAAAACATTCTGGTGCTCGGCAGCGGCGCCGGGCTCGACGCCGCCTTAAATGCCCTGCGCTACCGCGTGCCGGTGCATGCCACGGACATTAATCCGCTGGCCGTTTTAAATACGCAGATCGCCGCGCGCCGCTGCGGCGTGGAGGCGCTCGTGCGCGCCTGGGTCTGCGACGGGGTGGTTGACATACAAGAAAAATACGACGCCGTTTTTTTTGAAGCGCCCCTGGTAACCGCAATCGCCTCCCAGACCGACGCCAACCGCTTCGACCATTACGGCCAACTCCTGCGCCGCGTACTCGCCGACCTCCCGGCGCATTTAAATCCAAACGGGCGCATGTATTTAATGTCGTTGCCGGATATTTCGCCCTTTATGCCCGGTCGCGGACTTACTGCTGCGTCCTTGAGGGTTTTTAGTCCCAAAACCCCCGTTGCGATCCATGAAATTAGCCTGGAAAAATAGAGCCGCCCCTAAAACCCGGCGCAAAGTAAATTTTTTACGATTTAAAACGAAATTTCATTGCTATGGCCGATCTTCCAAAATCTTTTTTTGAACTTATCGCCTTTTCCGAGCGGCCCGTGCTGGTGGATTTCTGGGCCGTGTGGTGCGGTCCCTGCCGCATGGTAAGCCCGATCGTGCAGCAAATCGCCAGAGAATATGCGGGGCGCCTTCTTACAATAAAAGTAAATATCGACGAAAAACAGGAGATTGCCGCGCGCTACCAGATAGCAAGCATTCCAACTATAATGATGTTCTGGAAAAGCCAACCGATCATGCGCATTATCGGGGTACAGTCGCAGGCGCAAATAAGCCGGCAGATAGAGGACGCCTGGCCGAAAACAACCCCGGGCGGAGGCCCTGCCGCCACGCCGCCGGGTTAAACGCCGCCTTCGAACAGTGCCAAAAAACCCTTCTCGTCCAACACCGGAATGCCCAGCGTTTGCGCTTTGTCAAGTTTGCTTCCGGCTTCGTCACCCGCAATCACGAAAGACGTTTTTTTGCTTACGGCGGCGCCCACGCGCCCGCCCGCGGCCTCGATGCGCCGTGTCGCTTCCTGCCGCGTCAGGTGCGGCAGCGCGCCCGTAAGCACGAAGGATTTCCCGCTCAAATGCCCGGCCTTATGCGCCTGTCCGGCCAGGCCCGCGCAATAAACGCCGCGGCTGCGCAGGCTTTCGCACAACGCCCGGTTTTCGGGCCGGTCAAAATAGGCCCGCAGGCTTTCGGCCATGGACGGTCCGATGGTCTCGATGCTTATAAAATCGTCCGTGCTCATGGTGTAAAGGTCGGCGATGTCCTTGACATTTTGGGCAAGCGTTGCCGCGGCGCGGCTGCCGACCATGCGGATTCCCAGGCCGAAAAGCAGTTTGTCAAGCGGGCGCTTTTTAGCCAGTTCGACGGCGGTCATAATATTGGCGGCGGATTTTTCGCCCATGCGCGGCAGCGCCGCAAGGTCTTCGGCGCGCAGGCCAAAGATGTCCGCGGCATTTTTAACCAGGCCGGCCTCAATCAACTGCGCCAGCAGCGCCGGTCCCAGGCCCTCAATGTTCATGGCCCCGCGCGATACAAAATGGGTGAGCGCGGCGAAGATTTGCGCCGGGCACGAGGCATTCAGGCAGCGCAGCGCGACCTCGTCGCGCAATTTACTTAAGGCAGAGCCGCACGACGGACACGTTTCGGGCGGCGTAAACGGCTTGGCGTCGTGCGGCCGCTCTTCCGT
>JAQUMP010000020.1 GCA_028718065.1 Chitinivibrionales bacterium
AGGGTCAGTCTGCCGCCTTTATAATCTAGGGTATTATCGCTTCTTACCATTACGCCATTTGATTTTGAGTTGGGCGTGCCTTGAGCAAGTTCATAATTATACCGCATTTTAATCCGTCGGTAGGATTGCGGATATGGCATTTTTGTTATTGCCTCTAAATTACTGTATTTTAGGATACTCTCCTGCGGATCGGTAATGCCGTTTAAATAGGGATTGGCGGCTTTAGAATACCAGGCTATTTCATCAAGTTTTTTAACATAGCGGTTTAATTTAGAACCATCTATGTAGGGATCGACGTTATTACCAAGAGTGATAGTACCACTAACCTCAGCATCACCGTTTCCTGAATTTGGATTGATTACCGTGTACAAATTCGTATTCCAAAAAGCCAATCGATCAAAAGACACATTTGTATTAATAGCAACCGTAGTTCCCGTTTGTCCGGAAGAATAACCGATTACATATAAAACAATATTATTTCCGTTTGTCGTTGCATAAAAACATTTGGCTTGTTTTGAATCAGTTCCGCAGATCGCCGCTGTTTCTTGGTTCATTTCGCCAGACGAAGAGGTAAGCCGCACAAGGTTTCCATCGCCATCATAACATCCCGAAACATCCTTGATAATATTGATGTTTTGCAACACCTTCAAAAAACCAGAACCAACGGTTTTTCCACCACGCCATTGAAATTTTACATCCTTCGTAAGAGGTAATGTTAAAACAACTTCGCCATTATCAAGTCCATAAAAAGCATCCGTGGTCAAATATTTGTTAGGGATAGTAATCTTTAAACATAATGCGAGTTGGTCTTGGAGAGTCTTGTTATTACCTGGATCAATGTCCGCGACCGTGGGAGCAATTTTATCCAATGTCTTATCAGATTTTTGGAGATTCACAATTGTCGGCGTTTCCTTGACAATGTTCTGCCTAAACGCGGGGAAGCTTTGTTCGTCTATGCCAAAACCATCCAGCCTTTCGCTGGTCCTAAAAAAGGCCACTTCGGATGCGGTTTCTATTGATTTTAGATACGTATTATCGCGAATACCGAACATGGATGAATATTGTGGGTTTTTAGGGTCGCTTTCGTCCTTAAGACATGGTTTATCGACCGATTTCGGCCAATTGGAATCAAAAAAGGGCATGCGCCACATATAGGCCGCTTTGTCAATCGGGAAAAGTGTTGTTGTTTCACCTGAGGTTACGATTTTCCGGTCCGAAATTTTCGGCATGTGGGTTTTATCATCCTCGACAACGGGCAAGCCATATTCATACCTGAACCGGACCCAATAACCCCAGTCGCCCTGTTGGGGCATTAAATTTTCTTCGATCACCGTTGGCGAAGGATTCGGATTGGTAGGGTCATTAATATTAGAAACAAAATCAGACCTTCTAACATAGTCGGGCCCGGTTATAGCCGTTAAAAGCCAAGCTGTGGCATAAGGAGTCTCCATTCTCCTTAGGCTAATTTCAGCAGAAGCTTTGTCTCTTGACCCTGATAGTAATAGTTGTGGTACTTCCGGTTTTTTAGTAACATAGGAGGTCTGGTCGTAACTATAAACTGGACAGGTGTAGTAAAAATTTTTTCCTTCCTGATCGGTGATTACAAAGCCCATTATAATATCGTTTGAATTGAATAATGGCGTAATCCGTCTACCGGTGACCGTTACCGGATCGGCGGTATTGGCTGTTTGCCCGATATTCTTGTAATAATCAGAACCAAGATAGGCGTATTTTGTGGGATCCAAATTATCAATGCAATTAAGACTGGTCTCGTCCATCATTTTAAAAACCATGCCATCTTTAAAATCCTGGGTATATGCGAGAGGAGCAGTGTTAAAATGGGTACTATAAGAAGAAAACGGCGCACTGGTCTGATCGGGGATTCCAATAATACCATCGTAATTCTGATCGTCCGAAAAACAAGCTTCCGAAGGTGTTTGGGCAAAAGGCATAAACTGGCCGCTCATTCCCTGCCCTGTAACCGCATATATATCCTGTGACGGCTGATAAAACTCTTGCCCCAGTGCGGATTTTTCGAACCTGCCGGGTCTCTGATTTATTGTATAAGCAGCCGATCTGGAACTATAGCGCCATCGGTCCTGTTGGTCGGGTGCAGCAATATTCATTGCATCCACAACAAGTTGATTATCAGTCCCGACATATCTGGTAACAGTATTTGATTGGAAAAGATAGCCATAAGAAACTTCGTTCGATAAAAGGCTGTAATACCAACTCCATTTGCTAAATCCTAAATTCAAACTAAAAAGACCGGGCAAAGGAATGCTGAAATTAAACGCCGATGACGATTGGTGCATTCCTGCTTTTGACATAGACATACTAACGGCAGAGATACCCATACTGGTATAGGACATGCTGGCATGACCGCCAGAGGACAACGAAAATTGGGCAACACCATTGATGCTTTCATTAAATGAACCGGAGATTTTTCCACCGCTGGATGCAACTCCAAATCCTACGCTGCCTACGCCATTAACACCAAGATTAACACCTGCCGATATATTGCTTTTTGCAAAGTTAACTCCAACGCTTGCTATGCCCACGCCCCAGCCGATACCGGCGGAAGTCAGCCCTTCGAATTGTATTCCGCCATTGGCTTTGCCGGAAAAACCCACGGTAGCGGAAATTGGTCCCCACCCACCGCCAACGTCAAATGTCCAGCCGGATTCACCTGGGTTATACATAAAACAGGTGGTCACAGCGCCATTGTAGTCGTCCGGCGTTCCGCGCACCTGGCGGTTAATCGCCCCTACATTAAGCGTCCAGCCTAATCCCACCCAGGTAGCTTCCTGGTCATTTAAAATCCCGGCATGATAGCTCATGACAACCGGGAAATTGGTCCCGTCCGGTGTTTTCACGTCACCAAGAGGCATAACATAGCTAAAATCTCCCGTCGGTAAATTGACAAGATCGGTGGCCTCCACCGGCTCGTAGGAGGAGAACTCCGGGTCAGTGGGACCGTTGGTGAGCGCAAAAGAGTTTTGCGCGAGCATTAGCATAACCACAATAATTAACGGCATAAAAAAGCGGCTTGTCATAGGTTTTTATCCTCTTAATCTTTTATAGTTCCCTACTAAATCTTTTACCTGAATATCGATGGTACCTAATTCCGTTACATCGCGAATAATAAGATGATATTTTTTAAAATCCGACTTAATGCTCTTTTTAGAAAACCCAATCAAAAACGCATCGTCGTTTGAAATGCCCCAATTCCTCTCAAAATCGCAGCTTACTGTATTGGCAGTGTCTTTGCCGTTTAGCAGAAAAATGTCATGCTCTTTGTTAAATGTGTTTTTGTAAACATTGTCCTTAAATCCCTCCATACCGTCCCGCTCCAGCAAAACACTTTGCGATCCGCCTTTTTCAGGTCTTACGGTAAGCACGAAAAAGACGGAATTATCATACCTTTTCATGGCGCTATCCACCGGCAAGGTCGAGTCAAACTGCACTGCTCGCGCCGCATAATATTCTATTGGTATATAAGCCACCGAGGCCACCACTCCGTTTCGTTTTACTACTTTGCTGTAATCCGCCCGGTTCTTTTCGAAGTAATGCACATATTTACTTGCGGTAAGCCTGCTATCGCAATTCAAACACAATAGCATCACCGCAACAACAGCCCAAAACCTATTTATACCGTTCATTTAAACCTTTGATAACATCGTCGGTGATATCGTATTTGCTTTCGTTACCATACAAAATGCTGCCACCTGCAATCGTACCAAAAATCATACTGTAATGATGTTTTTTACCGTATTCACTCATATAGACATTTGCCTTATCATAGACCCCTTGCATTTTTTTCTGGCGCAGATCTTCTAATTTGCGCATGTTGGCCTGGCGAAAATTATTAAGCTGCTGGTTGCGGGCCGAAAGCTGGTCCTGCAACTCTTTTTTCTTTGCTGGCGTGGCCTTATTGTATTCTTTTGACATGCGGTCGATGGAAGCCTGGATGCTGTCCTGCATCTGTTTGTATTGGGTCTGCCATTTGTCATCTTCGGCCTTGAGGGATTGTTCGATTTTGTTTGCTTCGGAAAAGCCGATCATGAGTTTGCCGGTGTTGATATAAGCGATTTTGGGGGAAAAGAAGAATTGGGAGAAAGTGAAGCCGAGGAGTAAGGCGATAAGGATTAATAGGATAAGAAAGACAGGATAAGACAAAGAAAAGACCTTTTGGTTTTGCTGAGGCTGAGTGTTGCTTTTGGAGTTTATTTGCTTTAATGCGTCGACCATGATGGTGAATTTGGTCCTTTGCGTGATGAGGAAATTGATATACTTCGATAATATTTAATTTAGGCTTTTTTTCTTAACCAGAAGTTTTCGCTTAGGGCCAAGCGCCATAAACTTCCTTTTCATTGTTCAAACACGCTCAATCAGACTATTCCTTAATCCTGGGAGCTACTGCCAATAATAAGTTCTTTTTTGCTCACAAGCACCGATCTGAATAAAGGCATTGTTTTCATCCTTCGATGCTTTTTTGAAAACATTATCAGTCGATATACCATGTCCAGAATCGTCAATAACAAGCTTTACTATATGAATATAAAGTTGATCTATTGGATAATAATAAAACTCAAATGATCGCTTTTGTGCAGCAATTTTTGGTAGAAACTGCCGGAGTATCTCATTTTCTTTTGCAATACATGAATCATCTGACAAAAGCCTAACAGGAGATCCATTTTCATAATTCAGAACGCGCCAAAACTGCTTTAATGTCTTTTCGAATGACAAAGAATCGCGCGTTGCCAGTACATAGAAAACAGCAAAATCATTTAGATAATAAATTTCTTGATTATCGACCCCAAATACAAATCGCACATTTGTTTCCCTGGAAATGCCAGCAAAATACAGATCCATGCCTTTCTTCCCTGCGACTATATGCTCATTCGTGTTCCAAATATGAAATTGACGTTTTTGACTATTAGTGAAATTGTAATCTGTGATCTTATTGACAAAAATGTTTTTAGAAGAGCATAAATTAGATTCGCGACAGTTAATGGATACAAACAAAGTCAATATTTCAATCAAACATCCTGTCCGCATAATGCATTTAATCATTTGGATTTGCCGATTATTTGACTTTCAATTTTGCCAGAATTTTCTAACTCTGCCCCATTATGTTCCATTTGCGTAAAATCATCGTACCGCTCAAAAAGCACATTCTCCTTTGGTTTATCATGGCTAAGCCCACCAGCATGCATAGATTCGTGTCCAAGTACTCGTGCAAATTGAAAGCCCATATCCGCATCTCCATATTTTTCTTGAATCGAACCCTTAAATATCTTTGCTCCAGTCTCCCAATTTGATAATGACAAACCCCATATTCCAAAGGTTAAGTCCCCCTTCTTAGTATCCATTTTTACCTCTGGAGAAATTTCTGCATATATTTTTACCTTGCTATCCTGGTAATGATTAAGTATTCCCTTTAGCAAGGGGCTTCCATAAAAATTAGCTTTCTGTGCCGCAGTATAGATATCAAGAGCAGCTCCCTTCATAAATTCTGCACCGTTCGGATCAATTCCCGTAAGAGGATTGCTTCCATACGCATAGGCAGAGAAGAATTGCTTTTTGGGATCACAACTCGTCCACAACCCGATTTCAGGGTCATAATATCTTCCTCCAATTAGATATCATAGTTTTTCCCTAAGCGTTCAAAGGTGCCAGGCTTCCACATTTCCCAAGTATTTTCAAAGAGCAATAAACCGGTTAAAATCGATGTTTATATAATAGATCGCGCGCGCGAGGCTTGTCAAGGGTTTTTGTCAAGTTTTTCGGCCCTGGGGTGGTTGGTTTCCAGCACCTTTTTAAGCCCGGTTTTATCAACCGCCGTATAAAGATATGTGCTTGACAAGCGGTTATGTCCAAGAAGCTCCTGTATCGTTCGGATGCCGCAGCCGTTTTTTAGCATATGCGTTGCGCAGGCGTGCCGGAACAAGTGCGGCCGCAGGCCGATATTGTTTTTAAAGTTCCACGAGATCGCACCAAGCTTTAGTCTGCGGCCGGTGCTCGTCGTAAGCAGCGGCCCGCGTGAGGCATGACGGCGGCTGATATATTCGCGGAACGTGGCAGCGGTTTTTGCGGTGAGCGGCACGACACGCGGCTTATCGCCTTTGCCCGTTACCCTGGCCGTGTTGCTCTCAAGGTTAATATCTTCTATGTCAAGCCGTGCCAGTTCCGCCCGGCGAAGTCCGGAACCGTAGGCAAGCTCCGCCATTAAGCTGTTTCTGATGTGTAAACCGCTGGTCTGTTCGGCCAGCCGGGCGAAGATTTCTTCTATGGCGGCTTGAGACGGGACATTGGGCAGCTTCCGGCTCTTGTCCGGTTTGAACTCGATTCCTTTGGCCGGATTCGGAAGCGGATAAAAATATGGATGACGCATTTTAAGAACGTCGTAGAACTCACGCACTACGCCGCAGATCGCTTGCTTAAAAACCTGTGAGCAGGTAAGACCGCCGAGATAATCTTCTACGTCAGCCCGCAGAACGTCGGCGACGTTCTTACCCATAGAAGACAAATATTTTAAAAATGATTGCAGCTGCCAGAGCTTGCGCTGGTACGTGGTCGATGCGACACGGGGCCGGATGTGCCGCAAGTAATCGAACATTTCATATTCCATCATTCAGCCTTTCGCGGGGATGGTATTTTTTATGGGCTTGTTTTAAAAATGATATATCTATCTTTGTATAAATCTGCGTGGTTGATAAATCCGCATGGCCTAAAAGCTCCTGCACGTAACGGATGTCAGCACCGCCTTTTAATAAATGCGTAGCGCAGGCGTGGCGGAACGTGTGCGGCGTAATGTTTAAATCAAGCCCGGCCTTTTTTGCGTACTTGCGGATTGTATAGCCGAGATTTGCGCCCGTTATTTGCAGGCCGTTTTTTGAGACAAACAGCAGCGCCAGCGGATCGCGGGGATTGATAAGCTTTGGCCGGACAGCTGCGAGATACTCAAGTAAATACGGAAGAACCCAGTCGCCTATAGGTATAAGACGATCTTTTGACCCTTTGCCGGTTACAAACAAAGTCCGTTCTGTCAAGTCGAGGTTTTCAATGTTCACCGAACGCACTTCCTCGGAGCGTATGCCGGTTGCATACATCAGCTCAAGTAGCGCACGGTCACGGATCGTCAGCGTATTGATCGGCGGTATCGCCTCAAGGAGTGAGAACATTTCTTTTTCAGTCGGGACGTTTCGCGGCAGGCTTCGCCGCTGTTTGGGCGTTACGACCAGGTGACTATAATCCTGCTCTATTAGTCCTTCACTGAACATGAGCCTATAAAAAAGCCGGATCGCTTCCAGCCGTTTGATTACCGTACCAGCGACAAGATATTTATCTTTGCGGAACTTGGCGTATTGTAAATGCGTATGATAAGCGGTAATGTGTTCGGGCGTTACATCAGAGAGAGAACGGACATTTTCTTTTTCTTCCAGATAGCGCAGGAACAAATTAAAATCATACGGATAATCTTTTATGCTGCGTTTAGAGTAGCCTAAAAGTTCCAGTTTTTCCGCGAACTGATGCAGCTTGATTTCATCCATTCAAGCTCACTGCAAGCGCGGCCACAAGATCGCGCTTGATCGCATGCAGCCGGGTAAAAAGATCGCCGGTCTTGTCTGCGCTGAGGTGACGAAAAAACAGGGACATGAACAAAATTCCTTCGGCTTCATGCGCATGGTTAAAAACTTCTTTGATCGATTCAGCACAGCCGAGTTTGTCGCTGTCTTGCAAATAAATGGCCGTTATGATCGACAGCCCTTCCGACGACTCGCGCAGCAGGCGCAGGATGGTATTTGCCGGATGTGCTCTTTTTGTCAACTCGTGCACTTCCCTGCCAAGCTCATAAGCATTTTTCCATAAGGGCGTTTTTTTGTATTCATCCATGCAGCAAAACTCCTTTGTAAAAAAACCTATATAGTATTGCGCTCCTGGCGAACCGGCGAAGTTATACGTATTTTCATTATTCGCATAGTGTTAAGCTCTTGGCGAAGTCGTGACGAAGTTCTGGCGAAGTGGCGAACTTTTAGGGATAAGTCATTGATTATTGTCACTGCGGTCCCCAATGATCGGCATAGAACCGCCTGCGGCGGTTCCTGTTTATTGTTATTTTTTTGCATTGTCGTTTTCGGGTTTTCCGTCGTCATTAAAGCAGAACGCCGGGTCTGCGCTGCCGTCGTCAAGCAGCACATAGCGGAACGTCGAACCCTGGCGGCCGTTCAGTCTTCCGATATAACCAAGCTCAACAAGCTGGTCGAGGTTGCGCCGGACTTGCGTCTCGCTCCAGCCGATCCGTTCTCTTAATTCTTTTCGGGTAAAAGGAACTTCGGACATAAAAAGGTTCCGGCTGGGATCGAGCGACTTTATGCCGTCGTATTTTTCCTTGGTAAGCGTGATGATATAAGAGAGAAGTTTTCTGGCCGTGGGCGATACGTCGTCTATGTTGCGGGCAAAAACTTCGCGGCCTAGCTCAAGGGCCAGATCGATGTCCTTTTGCATTGCCTGGACATATTCCATTTTCGTTCCGTCAGACCGTTTCATAGTTCCGGTCTTGCGCTGGTATTGGTGCAGTAAAACAATGCCCTTGACTAAAGAGACGAACTTCTGCTGTTCCCGCCGCATCTGAAGGCGGCTGTAAGGCCAGGTCAGCCGTAAATCTCTTGTAAACGTAACGATCAGCGGTTTTAGAAGCCTTTGCATATTGTGGTGAAGCCTGGTGACGCTGTTTTCGTCCGCCGTGGCTTGATACCAGTCATGCGTATTTTTTGTGATTTGCGCTTGAAGGATGCTCTTTGTTTGCTCGGGTGATTCGTCGATGGTAAGGATTAAAAAGCGTTGTCTGGTCTCGTCGTCTAATGCGTCCGGATTGGTGCTGGATACCATCACCACGACCGGGCCATTGACCGTGTATTCATCAACGGAAAATTTTCCGGTCTTTGCGTCCGTGCGGGTTGCGGCGATAGAAAGTTTTTGCGAAGAGATCAGCGTCTTGATGCTGTACATTGCTTCTTGCATTCCCTGCTGCTCTTCGATGGCCAGCACTTTATTTTTAAGCGCGTTCGGTTCACGGTAAAAAAGACTCTGGCCGGTAAGCCGGGTATATTGTATCGCGGTCTCAACCGGGACGAACTTGCAGACCGCATCTTGTAAACTGGTCTTGCCTGCGCCTGGCCGGGAGAGGATAAGCAAGGCCAACGGATCGGCCTGCAGGCGCGAGACCGCGGCGATGTAGCCTATCAGCTTATTGTACTTCTCGCCGATATAGCCGATGCCGTCGAAGTCGCCGACAATACGCTTTAACAGGTCTTTACTTTTAAGAACTTCGAGGGCCTCTTTTTTCTCGTCCTCGGTCATGGCCGGAACATCGACTTTGCCGCCCTCTTTCATGGCGATCCGCTCGGCTTCCAGCGCACCGATGATCTGCGACAGTTCGGCCATGACAAGCGTAATCTGGACTTTTAAATATTTAGCGCAGGCCTCGGCGAAAAACTCGCGGCTTCGGCTCTGGTAAAGATCGAGCGTGTCGATGTGATATGTTCCGGCTGCTTCAGGAAGATTTGCTTTGAGCGTGACGCGCAGGCGGTCGAGGTTGTACGGCGTTAAACCGGTTATGCGATACGTGAGAGTACTTCCGTTAAAAATCAGACCTTCAGAACTGCGGGACAGGCTGCAAGCAGGTGCTTGACTCATTGGGAACGCTCCTTTGTTCGGGGTTGCCGCCGTCCATTAAACGGCGGATGTATAAGAGACTTTCCCGAAAAGAGCGCATGTCAAGCTTGACCGGTCCGGTCTGATACGCTTCCCGCAGTTCCCGCACCCGCTCGCCGATAAACACAAACGACTTCCGCCGCCGTTCGTTCTGTTCCACGTGGTCGAGCGGGCAGCCCACGCAGTGCAGGAACGCGGCAAGATAAAGATCGTTGGTGATGATCGTTGCGGGATGAGAAGAAGGAAGGTATTTTTTAGACATCTATGCGCCTCTTTCGGGCGTTAGGTACGGGCCGACCGGTGAACTTTAGCGAGTGTGCCGGAAGGCCTTTTTTATGCCGTTTTAAAAATCGGTCAAGATTATTATTGGTTCTTTTTGTGTGTTATTAAGATACGATATTCGTTTCATACATGCAAATAGTTTCTTATATTTCTTGTCATGCAAAAAGAAGATGTCGTTTCGACCTTTAAAAAGAACCTGGTCGCAGTCCGTAAAAAACGCGGTCTGTCGCAGCGCGAACTTGCCAAGAAGATGAACGCTACGCAGCGGATCGTCGCGTACTACGAAAAGGAAGCCGCCAACATTCCTTTGACCAAGTTGCAGGATTTGGCCCGCGCCCTTGACGTGACCGTCGTTGAGCTGCTCGACCAGAGACTTGATAAAGCAAAAGGCGTTGAAGAACTGGACGTGCGGATTATTCGGAAGATAAAACAGATTGAAGGTTTACCGAGACGGGCGCAAGAAGCGCTTTGGCATACCATAAACACCACGCTTGAGATGCAAGCCTTGAAGGCCGCTAAAAAGAAATAGGACTTCCGTTTGATTCTGATTTGACCACATGAAGAATGCGCCGCCGCCGGCAGGCATCAGGGCGGCATAACTCGCCATTCATGTAAACCCCGCTTCGCCGCTGTTCGCGTCTTGCCTGGGTACGCTCGAAGACTCGCTTTACATAATGCAAGTTATGCTCCCCAGCCCGCGCGATCGCCGGACGCACGGCTGACGGCCGCCGCTTCCATGCGTGCCGCACTTCCCGCGGCGCCGCAGCCGACAACCCCGCCCACCCGTATTATAGCCTTAGCTGTTCCCGCCGCCCCTTTTAAAAGGGGCTCCCAAAATAATAACAAATCAATATTCTTCTTTTAGTTTTCTTTTATGTAAAGGGAAGCCCTTGAGGGCTGGCGGGAACAAATAATCTTTGCGGAGCGTAAGCGAAGCAGAACCATAAACGGGCTTGCGCTGAGCCTGTCGAAGCGCGGGCCAGGTGATCAGAGTTCTTAATTCCCACCGGCTGAAAAAAGCGAGTATGAGCACGGAGCAAAAAACGGAGCGGACACGATGTACGCGGGAGTTTTTTAGCGCCGTGCGGTGTGCGCCTTCCCTTAACCCTTTGGAACCGGACGCAGCGCAGCGATTGCGAAAGCCAGCGAGCAGAGCGGACGGAACTTCCTTTTCCCCAGGCGCATAAAAAGGGTTGTGGGGATTCTCCAAAGGGGACAGGGAAAACCTTAAATGTCTGAAAACTTTTTGAAAGCCGGGGGGCTACATTATTTCTTCTGGCTTCGGGTTTTGTCTTCGGGGTTTTGCGCCGTCAGGCGCTTGCCGGTCGATGCCCCGGCTTTCTTTCGCCGGGGAGAAGAAAGGCAACTCTTTTATAGTTGACAAAAGGTTATTGTTTGTTTTCGTTGCGGGATCGGGCGGGCATAAAAAAAAGCCGCCCAGTTTAGCGGCGGCTACTTTGGCTCTTGAATTTCTCTATTGCGTCAAGTCCCTTCATTTCAGCAGTATCCAAGCCATGTAAACTAATTAGCCCCCAAACATTCCAAGGGAAAAGGACGTTTGGTATCTGTGGCTCTATAAGTCGTACACACCCCATCTTTTTTATAAAACGAAATTTCAATGTTATGTTCTTCTCTTCAGGATAAAAACCATTTGAAGCAAACTCGCCAAGAAAGTGAACCTTGGCTTCGATTATGGAGTCATTTCTCTTCACGTAAACCATCGAATCAATAACCCACGAAACATCAAACCCGCCGTAAATACCTGCAGATGTGTCAAGGAAGTCTTGCCGAAATTTCGCATAGGTAGCTGTATTTTTAGCACGGTTGAACGAAGTGTCTTGCAAAATATAGTTATTTAGAATGTCGATAGGTTTTGATTTACATTTAGCCGCAACTACACCGCAGGTATTACAAAACAACAAGACAACTAAAAGACGCCATATCATCTGTCAACTCTCATATAAGTTCCAGTTTGAGTTCCGAAAACCGAAGGATCTTCCCACCTTGCGCCATGGCTTGTTGCACTAAAGAGAAGATCATGTGTATTGTATGGGTTGTAAATTCCGGTATGGTAGACAACTGTCCCGTCGTCTTTCGTTTTCATGAATGTACCGACTACATTTCCCTGCTCCATAAATGGGCTATTCCCAATATATCGTGCAATCGAATAATCATATTCATATCCTGATTCGACATGCAACTGCCAAACCAAGTGCGAACAATCTATGCCCGCTTTTGAATCCAAAACTTGTGAATACGGTGTTCCCTGCCAATCAAAAGCACTTTTCATTAATGCGTGAACGTAAAGGAGGTCTGCAGGTGCAGTATAACCTTGTTGATTCGTCGACCAAGACGACAGTTCATTTTTTGGAACATAAACATCAAAATTGGTATTAGTGCCTGAAGGATCCCACAAGTCATTTGCGGCACGATAATCATATTCTTCTGCTGAAATCTCATGAGCTAAACCTGTAGGGTCATAAAAAAGAATCGGATTTCCAAGGCAATAGCCATAATGGTTCCAACCTTCACCTGCTGGATCAAGGCTAATAAACATCGCTATTTCCGCATCATAGTATCTTTTGCCGAAATAACTCAATTGTATTCCCATCGCTCCATTCGACCCACCCACCGCCGCAACTTCCCCATCCTTATCCAATTCCTTCCCCGTAAACTTCTCCCGTGTCTCATGTCCCGCATTGTATATCGTCTGTTCATATTTCCCATAAGCGTCGTAAATGGTTCTTTCTATTAACATTTGCGCATGAGGTTCCAAAACCATGCGCGTGGAACCAAGGTGGTCGTTGAAATAAAAATAAACAACGTCACTGGAAGGAGAATTGTAGTATTCAATCCGGCCGAGCATGCCGCCGGGCGTAGTAATGTTCTGGTATGCAAAATTAATCTGGCCTGGGTTCTCGGGATCGCTTTGGTAAACAACCTCACCGTCGATATATGCGAC
This sequence comes from Chitinivibrionales bacterium, assembly GCA_028718065.1. GTDB lineage: Bacteria > Fibrobacterota > Chitinivibrionia > Chitinivibrionales > FEN-1185 > JAQUMP01. The sequence goes on from JAQUMP010000020.1 coordinate 12,965, forward strand.
TCGGTTTTGCAAAATCTCCATGTCGGAAAGCACGACGTTACTCATTGCCAGCAAAAAATACTGCTTTATAAAATCCTGGTTGTCGGAACCAGCGACACCAGCAGGATCGATTAAGCCGATAAAGCCCGAAGTGCCGTCTTCCTGCGCGCCAAAATTAAGATCGTGGTTTTCGCTGGTATAATATTGAATAGGCGAAGTATTGGTAGCGCTGCTTACAAGCTGGCCGTTAACATAAAGGCTTTGCAAGCCGGTGGTGGCATTATATGAACCCAAAACATGATACCAGGTATTATCGGCAATAATTGCGCCCGATTGGGTAACACAGTTGGAACCATCGGTACGCGAGGTATATAACCGAACATTGTCCGAAGTCGCTCCCATTTCTAAAGAATAAGAAGCATACGGAGTTGTAATCCGGCCTTTGTTTATTATCTTGGCAAAGGCAGGTTGTGTGCCGTTACGCTTGATCCAGGCGGATATGGTAAACGATTGCGGTTCGAGCGTGGCATTGTCCGGAATAAACATTCTGCCGCAGCCGTTAAATTTAGCGGCCCACCCGCCAATGTCCGAAGTTTCTTGGGTAATACCGCCACATCCTATTTGAGCGGTATTATTGTTTTGCGTCGCATCGCTCATATCGCTCAGATTAAAATGCTGGACTGCCCGGTAACCAAAGGAGGTGTCAAATACCCGCACCGCATTATTATTGACCATCGGAACGGCACGGCTGTTGCCCCAGTGCATGGTTATAAAATCTTGCTTGCTGTTGCCGGGAATCCGCGGTACGGAAACCCAGATAAATGCTTTTTGACCGGCGGCGTCCCACCGGGTAATTTCGTGCCAGAGCGGCGTGCCATCCGCATCGGTAAAGCGAACATCGCCGCCATTGGGCAACACCGACTGCGAAAAATTAAAATTATCGGCCGTCAAGCGCACAAGCAGCGGAACTTGCTCCATGTCGGAGGCAATTCCCGCGCCGGTAGAGGTGGTATTAATATAAAGATTTTTATTTATCCAACTCGGCAACGTAAAATTGTCGTTTGAAGATAGCACTTGTACCGATAAATCACCCCATACTCCGTGGGCGGTACTTGCATTAGTCGCAGTCTTTACCCCAAGCCATATCCATTTAGCGCCGATCAGACTTGCATTGACAGGCGCGGAAGATGCTCCGGAGCCGGAATAATTTAGCGACCATACTTCTTTAACCGAACCGGATATATTGCTCCATTGATCGGCTGTTGGGGCTTGGTCGGCAGTGCTCACGCGAATGGACATGGTGATAGCGGAACTCCCATTCTGCGCCCCGCCTGTTCCGGTAAGCTTTACCGGAATACCGTAACCGCCGGGAATGCGTTGGATATTCTCTGGAACGCTATACAGTATCCAACTAAAATCGTTAGCGGTAGCTTTGGGTTGGCCGCCAATACCATGAGTAAATGTTTGTCCATTTATATTTATTGGATTGCCATTGGTACTCCGGTCCTGTACCCAATCGTGAATTCCGGGAGAAGCGCCGTAAGAAGTGACTCTGTTGCCGGACATTGTGCCTAACAACAGAGGAACTAATGTCCCCGGCGGAGGAGAATAAGTTATCATTTCCGAGAGCGGGCGCCGGTAAATGTGGCCATTAACCGTTCCGGCAAAAAGATTTATGCCGCACATGGCAAAAGACCCAATACTCGTGCCAATATCTATGCCATAATCGGCCGCGGCCCAGTCTTGGCCATTGTTACTTGTTAAGGAAATACCCGCGGGATAACCGGCAAAGGTGCCGGCAAAAAGATTTGTAGCAACAGCCGTTAATGCATAAACATTATTACTCGTCATCCCATTATTTACCTGGGTCCAGCTTACGCCGTTATTGGTAGAAAGCTCAACACCATAGCCGCCGGTACCGGCAAAGAGGTTCGTCCCGATGGCTGCAAGCGAATTAACATACGTATTCGTCAATCCGGTCGCACTCCAACTC
>JAQUMP010000021.1:0-5715 GCA_028718065.1 Chitinivibrionales bacterium
CGCCGGAGGCCACCAAGACCCAGATCAAAGAGGCCATCCAGACGCTCTTTAAAGTAAACGTGGTCTCGGTCAATACGCTCGTTGTCAAGGGCAAGTACAAGCGCATGGGTAAATTCGCGGGGTATAAATCGAACTGGAAAAAGGCCTTCGTGCGCCTTAAAGAGGGCCAGAAAATCGAAAAATTTGGAGAGGTATAGTATATTATTGTCCGTACGGGCAATTCATGAATTGCCCGTACCGTATCACCGTAGAGACGTAGCGCGCTACGTCTCTACGGTGATACAAAAGAAAAACAAGAAGACAGGATTTTTTTTATGCCATTAAAAACATACAGACCGATTTCGCCGGTACTCCGGTATAAGACCATGGCGGATTTTTCGGTCTTGACCACCGATACGCCCTATAAACCCCTGTTGCTCCCCAAGCGCCGGCAGAACGGCCGCAACAACAACGGGCGCATCACCGTGCGCCACTGGGGCGGCGGCGCCAAACAGTTTATTAGAATCGTGGATTTTAAGCGCGACAAATTCAATATTCCCGGCACGGTGGAAACCATCGAATACGATCCGGGCCGTACCTGTTACCTGGCGCTCATTCTTTACGCCGACGGCGAACGTCGCTACATTCCGGCCACCATCAATATGAAGGTCGGGCAAAAAATCATTGCGGCCGACGAATGCGACATGGTCGAAGGCAATTGCATGCCGCTTAAAAAAATTCCGCTGGGTACGCCCATCCACAACATCGAATTGCGCGTCGGTAAAGGCGGGCAGATCGGGCGCAGCGCCGGCAATTACGCCGAAATCGTCGCCAAAGAAAACAACATGGTGCAGGTCAAGCTGCCCTCCTCGGAAATGCGCAGCATCCCGGACATCTGCCGCGCCACCATCGGCCAGGTCAGCAACCTGGAGCACATGAACGTGGTCATCGGTTCGGCCGGCCGCACGCGCCATAAGGGCGTTCGGCCCACGGTGCGCGGCGTGGCCATGAACCCGGTCGACCATCCCATGGGCGGCGGCGAAGGCCGATCCAAGAGCGGCGGCGGCCGTCAGCACCCGGTTTCGCCGTGGGGTCAAAAATCAAAAGGGCTGCATACGCGCAGACCCAAGAAACTTTCGAGCAAATACATTATCAGTCGTCGAGGCAAGTAAGAAAGCGAGTTTACGGATATGGCCCGTTCCATTAAAAAAGGTCCTTTTGTAGACGATCATCTGCTTAAAAAAGTCACCGCGATGAATTCGTCCGGGCAAAAGAAGGTCATTAAAACCTGGTCGCGGCGGTCAACGGTCATGCCCGAATTCGTGGGGTTTACCTTTTCCGTGCATAACGGCAACAAGTTCATTCCTGTTTACGTAACGGAAAACATGGTCGGCCACAAGCTGGGTGAATTCGCGCCCACGCGTATTTTCAAGGGCCACGGCACCAGTTTAAAAACCGACGAAAAAGCGGCGATGGGTCCGGGCGCACCGGGCAGCGCGCCGGGTCAGCCCAGTGCGGCGCCGGGCCAACCGACGCCGGCCCCGGCGGCAGCGCCGGCAGCGGCAAAATAAATAAAGGAGAATTCTTTCGTGGAAGCACAAGCATCATGTAAATATTTGCGCAAAACCGCCCGCAAGGCTCGTTTGGTGGCGGACGCGGTGCGCGGCAAGATGGTCGGCGAAGCCCTCAGCCTGCTGCAGTTTTCGGTGACCAAGGGCGCGGCCGAGGATGTGGCCAAAGTCATAAAATCGGCCGTGGCAAATTTACAAAGCAGAAACACCGAAACGTCCGTTAATGTCGACGAACTCTTTATTAAAAAGGTCCTGGTCGATCAGGGGCCGACCTTAAAACGGTTCCGTCCGCGGGCGCAGGGGCGCATGGGCGGGCGTCTCAAGCATTCGTGCCATATCACCGTGCTGGTGGCAAATCAGTAATCGAGGAGGATTTTTTGGGCCAGAAAACTAATCCAACCGGCTTGCGGCTGGGGATCATCAAAACGTGGAGTTCCAACTGGTTCGCCACCGACAAATTCGCCGATTATCTCTATGAGGATCTGCTCATCCGCAATTATATCAAGCGGCGCTTGGATAACGGCGGCATCGCCAAGGTCGATATCGAACGCACGGCCAAGAGCATCACGGTTGGCATCCATACCTCGCGTCCGGGCATCGTTATCGGCAAAAAGGGCGAAGAGGTCGAGCGCCTCAAGGGCGAGTTGCAGCACCTTACCAAAAAAGACGTACACCTTAACATTAAAGAAGTCAAAAAACCCGAAATGGACGCCCAGCTCGTGGGCGACAATATCGCCCGGCAGGTCGAAAAACGGGTCGCCTATAAAAAGGCCATTAAAAAAACGATCGCCACGGCCATGCGCATGGGCGCCGAAGGCATTAAAATTTCCATATCCGGCCGGCTCAACGGGGCCGAAATTGCACGGCGCGAGACCTTCAAAGAGGGCCGCATTCCCCTGCACACGCTGCGGGCCGACATCGATTTTTCCCGTTCCACGGCGCACACCACCTACGGTAGCATCGGGGTCAAGGTCTGGATTTGTAAAGGCGAAGTCATTAATCGCGCGGAAAAAACCGGCGCGCCCAAATTAAAGGAAGCGGCGTAGTAGGGGCGTATTGCATACGCCCACATCGCAATACGCCCGAATATAGCACGAATTTAAGGAGAATAATAGAAAATGCTCGCACCGGCAAAAGTAAAATGGAGAAAACAGCAGCGCGGCCGCATGAAGGGGCGCGCGACCCGTTGCAACACGCTTGCGTTCGGGGAATACGGCATGCAATCGCTGCAACCGGCCTGGATCGACAGCAAACAGATCGAGGCCGCACGCATCGCCATGACGCGTTTCATCAAGCGCGGCGGCAAGGTCTGGTGTCGCATTTTTCCGGACAAACCCTACACCAGGCACCCGGCCGAATCGCGCATGGGCAAAGGCAAGGGAACGCCCGAAGGTTGGGTGGCGGTGGTTCGGCCCGGCACCATGATGTTCGAAATGGCCGGCGTGCCCGACGAAAGCGCGCGCAGCGCCATCGCGCTCGCGGCGCAAAAATTGCCCATAAAGACCAGGCTCGTAACGCTTGACTCATAAGAAAACAGGAAACGGGTATCAGCTATGAAGGTAAAAGAATTCCGGGATTTGTCCCTGAGCGAACTCACGGCAAAGGTTGACGGCATGCAAGAAGAACTCTTCAACCTGCGGTTCCAGGCGCGCATGGGGCAATTGGCCAATCCGCTGCGCATGCGCATCGTGCGCAAGGATATCGCCCGCGCCCAGACCATCAAGACCGAAAAGCAAAAAAACGAACGCGTAGCCGCAGCGAGGAAAGCATAATGGCGCAAGCAAGCAACAGAAAAGTCCGTACCGGCGTTGTGGTCAGCGACGTCATGGATAAAACCGTAATCGTTACCGTAACGCGGCGGGTCACGCATGCCAAGTACGGCAAGATCCTTCGCAAGAATAAAAAATTTGTCGCGCACGACGAGAAAAACGAATGCAAAGTGGGCGACGTGGTCACGATCATCGAAACGCGGCCGCTTTCTAAAACCAAACGGTGGCGTGTAAGCGCGATCGTCACGAAAGCCAAATAGGGGCAATTCATGAATTGCCCGTACAAACAATTTTTGAATTGCCCGTACCAAATTATGGAGCAGCAATGATTCAGACGTTTACCTGTTTAACGGTCGCCGATAATTCGGGCGCCAAGAAAGTCATGTGTATTCGCGTGCTGGGCGCGACCCGGCGGCGCTACGCCACGGTCGGCGATGTCATCATCGTCGCGGTCAAGGACGCGATTCCCAATACCGGCGTCAAAAAAGGCGAAGTCGCCCGCGCCGTGATTGTACGCACGAAAAAAGAGTTCGGACGGCAGGACGGCACCTTTATCCGGTTCAGCGACAACGCAGCCGTGCTGGTCAACGAGACCAACGAACCGCGCGGCACCCGCATCTTCGGGCCCGTGGCGCGCGAACTGCGCGATAAAAAATTCATGCGGATCGTTTCGCTGGCATTGGAAGTTTTGTAAGGGCAATTCATGAATTGCCCGTACGGCAGAAAAGAAATTATATAGGGGCAATTGAATTGCCCGTACGGCAGAGAAAAGCAGAAGGAAAATTATTATGGCATTACGCTTGCATAAAAACGATATGGTCAGTATCATTACGGGCGAGCACAAGGGGCTTACCGGCCGCATCACCAAGGTGTTTCCGGACAAAATGCGCGTGAACGTCGAGGCGCGCAATTTGGTCAAACGTCACACCAAGCCCAACCGCAAAAACCAGCAGGGCGGCATCGTGGAAAAAGAAGCCTCCATGCATATAAGCAACGTCATGCTGCTGTGTCCTAAAACCAATAAGCCGACCAGGCTCGGCATGCAGATTTTAGAAAACGGCAAACGGGTCCGATTTTCCAAAAAGGCCAAGGAGTTGATCGATTGAGTACCAATGCCAATAAAAAGCTTCCGCGCTTGCTTGTCAAGTACCGCGCCGAGGTGGTCCCGGCGCTTAAAAAACGGTTTGCGCTTAAGAACACCATGCAGGTGCCGCGGCTCGAAAAAATCGTCGTTAACATGGGCGTCGGCAAAGCCGTGGCAGACGCCAAGCTCATGGACGAGGCCGTTACGGTCATGCAGGCCATTACCGGCCAGAAGCCGGTTGTCAACCGCGCCAAAAAAGCCATAAGCAATTTCAAGCTGCGCAAGGGCCAGGCCATCGGCTGCAAGGTAACGCTGCGCGATCATCGTATGTACGAATTTTTTGACCGCCTGGTCGCCATCGCCATACCGCGTATCCGCGATTTTCGCGGACTTTCGCGCAAATCCTTCGACGGTCACGGCAACTATACGCTCGGCGTCAAGGAACAGGTCGTGTTTCTGGAAGTCGACCGCGATAAAATAACGTCCGTAAGCGGCATGGATATTTGCATCGGCACCACCGCTCAGACCGACGAACTGGGACTTGGTCTGTTGGAAGAAATGGGTATGCCTTTCCGTAAGGCAAGCGAGGAGAAACGGTAATGGCTCGAAAAGCGGCAATTGAAAAATGCAGGAAAAAACCTAAATTTTCAACGAGAAAATACAACCGGTGTCATAAATGCGGCCGTAAACGGGCCTACATCCGCCGGTTCGGCTTGTGCAGGATATGTTTTCGTTCCATGGCCCTCGACGGGTTTATTCCCGGCGTCGTAAAATCGAGTTGGTAAACGGCCGAGGTATGGCAAACTATTTAAGGGAGCGCTTATAATGTCGATGGATCCGATCAGTGATATGTTTACCTCAATCCGCAATGCGGTTGGGGCCAAAAAGCGGACGGTCAGCATGCCGGCTTCCAGTCTTAAAAAAGAGATCGTGCGCATTCTGTTCGAAAATCATTTCATCAGCAAGTACGCATTTGTAAACGATACCAAACAGGGTACCATTAAAATTTTGCTCAAATGGGACCCTACCATGCAAAACGCCATCCGGGGCATCAAGCGCGTCAGCACGCCGGGGCGGCGCCGCTACGCGCCGGTCGACAAGGTCCCCAAGGTTCTGCGCGGTATGGGTATTTCTATTGTGTCAACGTCCAAGGGCCTCATGACCGACGAACAGTGCCGCAAGAACAAGATCGGCGGCGAGGTTATAGGATTGGTTTGGTAGGGGCACGGTAACCGCGCCCGTACAAAAAGAAAATGAATTGGTGTGTAGGGGCGTATTGCAATACGCCCTTACAAAAATGTTAATTTTATTG
>JAQUMP010000021.1:5725-14929 GCA_028718065.1 Chitinivibrionales bacterium
TGTAAGGAGCACAATCGTTTGTCACGCATAGGAAAAAAGGCCGTCGCGCTCCCCAAAGGGGTCGAGGCCAAAATCGAAGGTCAGAAAATAACGGTCAAGGGGCCCAAGGGATCGCTTTCCAGGGTTGTCCCCGAATGCCTAAAAATCGAGCTGGCCGAGGGCGCCATAAAATTATCGCCGGCCGCTCAGCCCGAAGATCTTTTCGCCCAGTGGGGGCTTTACCGCATGCTCATCGACAACATGGTCGTGGGCGTTTTAACGGGCTATCGCAAGACCCTCGATATCACCGGCGTGGGTTACAAGGCCGAGGTCAAGGGTAAAAACTTAGTGGTGACCGTAGGGTATTCGCATTCGGTTTCCATACCGGCAGTCGACGGCGTCAAGGTGGTTGCCGAAACGCCCACGTTAATTTCCATCGAAGGAATCGACAAAGCGCTCGTCGGGCAAATAGCCGCGGAAATCCGTTCAATAAAGGAACCGGAGCCCTATAAGGGCAAGGGCATTAAATATACGGACGAACGCATCCGAAAGAAAGTCGGCAAGACCGCCGGCAAATAATCGGAAAAACGGTAGAGACGTAGCGCGCTACATCTCTACAAAAAGCAACAGGAATTAATAATGGATCAAGCCAAAAAAAGAATTGTCGAACGTTCCCGGCGCGCTTCACGCATCCGTGAAAAAATCATGGGGACCGCCGAGCGCCCGCGTTTGTGCGTGTACCGCAGCCTCAAGCACGTGTATGCGCAAATCGTCGACGACCTAAAAGGGGCGTCGCTGGTGCAGGTGTCAAGTTGCAGCAAAGAAATAAAGGCCGCGATTGCCGGCAAAAAAGAGAGCAAAAAAATCGACGCGTCAAAATTAATCGGTGAGGCGATTGCCGCTAAAGCAAAAGAAAAAGGCATCGAAAAAGTCGTTTTTGACCGCAAAGGGTATCAATATCACGGTCGTGTCAAGGCGATTGCCGATGCGGCCCGGAGCAAAGGATTAAAGTTTTAGTAGGGGCATGGGTAGGGGCAATTCATGAATTGCCCTTACAAAGCCGTAAGGGGTTTCTGTTTTGAAAAGCGAAGAATCAAAAATAGGATCGGGTTCCGAGGAATCAGCGGTAACGGACCGGCTCATTGCGGTCAACCGTGTGGCTAAAGTCGTCAAGGGCGGACGCCGTTTTGGTTTTTCCGCGTTGGTCGCGGTGGGCGATGGCGCGGGGCGTGTCGGTCTGGGCATGGGCAAGGCCAACGATGTTACCGATTCCATCCGTAAAGCAACCGACCAGGCCAAAAAGCACATGGTTTTTATCAGCATTGTCAAGGGGACCGTTCCGCACGAAATTATCGGCAAATTCGGCGCGGGCCGCGTTCTACTCAAACCGGCGGCCCCCGGTACCGGCGTTATCGCCGGCGGCCCGGCGCGTGCCGTTTTGGAACTGGCCGGCATTCATAATATTCTTACCAAATGCCTGGGCACGACCAATGCCCATAACGTGGCCAAGGCAACGCTCAATGGGCTTATGCGGATCAGGACCCGCGAGCAGATCCGCATCCTGCGGGGCATGCCGGCGCCGGTACAGGCGGCGGCAGCATAAATGATAGGGGCAATTCATGAATTGCCCGTACATAAATTGATAAAATAAGGAAATTATGAGCAAAAAAATTACCATACAGCAGACTAAAAGCGTCATCGGATGCCTGGAAGGCCAAAAACGCATTATCCAGGCGCTGGGCTTAAAACGCATCCGGCATTCGGTCACCCACAACGATACGGCGGCCGTGCGCGGCATGATCGCAAAAGTAAAGCATCTGGTCGTGGTGGCGAACGCGTAAGAATTAAAGGAAGTCTCCCCCTTTGTCCCCCTCGTTGAGGGGGATACAGAGGGAGGGAAACAGGAGATTTATAATGATCGCAATCAATACCTTACGGCCGGCCAAAGGCAGCCGGATGTGGTCAAAGCGCATCGGACGCGGTCCGGGCAGCGGCAAAGGCGGCACGGCCGGGTACGGCAACAACGGCGACAAGGCGCGCAGCGGTTCGCATTACAAGGCCTATTTCGAAGGCGGCCAGACGCCCATGTCGCGCCGCATCCCCAAACGGGGATTTACAAATATGAACAAGCTCTCGTTTCAGGTGGTCAATATCGGCGCGCTGGAAAAAATCGACATAAAAGAAAACGAAATCAATCCGGCCTGGCTTTTTTCGCAGGGTTTGGTCAAAAACGCGGCCCTGCCGGTTAAAATCCTGGGAGACGGTGATTTTAACAAAAAGCTTACCATTCATGCGCACGCCTTCTCCAAAATCGCGCGCGAAAAAATCGAAAAAGCCAAAGGGAAAGCCGAGGCCATAGCCCGTGTTTGAGACGATCCAGAATATCTTCCGGGTTCCCGAGCTGCGCAAGCGGATTGGGTTTACTATTTTAATGTGTTTTATTTACCGCGTCGGCGGTCACATTCCCACGCCGGGCGTCAATCCCCAGGCGCTGGGCGAATTTTTTGCGCAGTCAAGCAATACGCTCTTTGGCCTCTACGATATGTTCGTGGGCGGCGCCTTTTCCAAGGCGACCATTTTTGCGCTCGGGATCATGCCCTATATCAGCGCCTCAATTATTATTCAGCTTCTCGGAACGGTCTTCCCTTATTTCCATAAACTCCAGCGCGAAGGCGCCGAAGGCCGCAAAAAAATCACGCAATATACCCGCTATGGCACGGTGGTGCTCTCCTTTATCCAGGCGCTCGCCACCAGCGTTTTTCTCCAGAGTATTATTTCACCTGTCTCCGGCATGCACGGCGTTATCGCCTCCATGGCGGGAGTAAAATTTACCATGGTTACGGCCATCAGCTTAACAACCGGTACAATGTTCATCATGTGGCTGGGCGAACAGATTACCACGCGCGGCGTGGGCAACGGCATTTCGTTTTTAATTTACGTGGGTTGCGTCGACCGTTTTCCCGATTATCTCCTTGGCGAACTGCAGCAGGTCATTGCCGGCACGCGCCATCCGTTTATCGAGCTCATCGTCATTGCCATCATGTTCGTCATGACCGGTTTTATCGTGCTCATGACGCAGGCTATGCGCCGGATCCCCATTCAAACGCCCAAAAAAGTGGTCGGCACCAAAATGTACGCGGGCCAGAACACCATGCTGCCGTTGCGCATTAATATGGCCGGCGTCATTCCCATTATTTTTGCTTCGTCAATCATGGTTGTGCCCAGCACGATTAAAAGCTTCTTTCCGCAATCGTCGTCCTTAGAAGAGGTCATGCAGTACCTGCAACCCTCCTCGCCCATTTACAATATTATCTATGCGCTTTTTATCATCTTTTTTACCTATTTTTATACGGCGGTTATTTTTAACCCGCTGGATATTGCCGAAAACCTTAAGAAGTCGGGCGGATTTATTCCGGGCATCCGGCCGGGCAAGAACACGGCTCAGTATCTGGACCAGGTGCTCACGCGCATTACCCTGCCGGGATCAATTTTCCTGGCGTTTATCGCGGTCGTGCCCTTCTTGCTCATCGGGGCGTTTAAAGTATCGTTTTATTTCGGCGGCACGACCATTCTTATCATCGTCGGCGTCGCGCTTGACATATTGCAGCAGCTCGAGTCACATTTGCAAATGCGCAATTACGAGGGTTTTCTCAAAAAAGGAAAACTGCGCGGACGAAGATTTTAAAAGAAATCCCCTTCAAAGCCGTTCCCCCTTAAAAAGGGGGATGCCGAAGGCAGGGGGATACAAGACGCAGGATTATTTAACAGGGTGTTTGGCCAAGTACATGGTAAAACAGGAATCGATTCAAGTCGAAGGGGTGGTGCTCGAGACGCTGCCGAACGCCTCCTTTAAGGTCAAGCTTGAAAACAACCACGAGATCCTGGCGCATATTTCGGGCAAAATGCGGATGAACTATATACGGATCCTGCCGGGCGACAAGGTTTTAATCGAGCTTTCGCCCTACGACCTCACGAGGGGCCGGATCGTATATCGCTATAAATAAGGAGTTATCGTTGTGAAAGTACGCGCATCGGTCAAAACGCTTTGTATTAATTGTAAAGTAATCAAACGCAAAGGGATCGTCCGGGTCATTTGCTCAAAAAATCCCAAGCACAAGCAGCGCCAGGGATAAAAAAGATGTTACAGGAGGGGCGATTCATGAATTGCCCTTACTAAAAGGAGAATTGCAATGGCACGCGTAGCAGGTGTAGATATTCCCAATAAAAAGCGCAGCGCAATCGGGCTGACGTATATTTACGGCATCGGAAACTCTTCGGCGGAAAAGATCCTTGCCAAGGCCGGTATCGATCTCAATAAAAAAGTCGGCGATCTTTCCGAAGAGGAACTCGATAAAATCCGCAAGATCATCGATTCCGAATTTTCGGTCGAAGGCAACCAGCGTTCCATCGCGCGCATGAACATCAAGCGCCTCATGGATATCGGCTGTTACCGCGGCCTGCGGCATCGCCGCAGCCTACCGGTTCGGGGACAGCGCACGCGCACCAATGCTCGAACGCGCAAGGGCCCGCGCAAAACGATCGCCAATAAGAAGAAAGCACCGTCGAAAGGTTAATTTTTAAATCGTAGGGGCAATTCATGAATTGCCCGTACAAAAACGGTAAATATATTAATTAAGGAAAATGGTAAATGGACAAAGTAGACAAAGCAGACAAAGCGCCGGAAAAAGTAACGGACAAAGCGCCCGAAAAAAAAACGCCCAAAGGCGAAAAGCCGGATGCTCCCGATAAAGGCGAAAAAGGCGAAAAGGCCGCGGTCGTTAAAAAGATCAAACGCAAGGTTCCGTCCGAGGGGATCGCGCATATCCGCGCGACTTTTAACAACACCATCGTCAATATTTCAGACGCCCAGGGCAATATTCTTTTCTGGAACACGCCCGGCAAATCCGGATTCAAAGGCTCGCGCAAAAGCACGCCTTTTGCTGCCCAGATTGCCGCCGAGGTCGTGGGTAAATTAGCATACGATGCCGGCATGCGCCGGGTTGAGGTGCGCATGAAGGGCGCCGGCAACGGCCGCGAAAGCGCCGTGCGTGCGCTCTCGTTTGCCGGGTTAAAAATTACGGCGATTAAAGATTATACGGCTGTGCCGCATAACGGCTGCCGTCCGCCGAAACGAAGACGCGTATAATTAATAATTAATAAGAAGAAAGAGGCACAATGGCAGTTTATCATGGACCGCGATGCAGGCTATGCCGCCGCGAAGGCCAAAAGCTCATGCTTAAGGGCGACCGGTGCAAAAGCGAAAAATGCGCTATGGAACGGCGTCCGTTTCCGCCGGGTATGCGTTCTGTCAAGCGCCGGCGCAGCACGTCGGAATACAACACCCAGTTGCGCGAAAAGCAAAAACTGCGTCGTATTTACGGCATCATGGAACGGCAGTTTAGACTCTATTTCCAGCGCGCCGCGCAGAGCAAGGGCGTTACCGGCGAACGGCTGCTGCAGATGCTCGAAATGCGTTTCGACAACGTCATTTACCGGCTGGGGTTTGCGCCCTCGCGCAGTTCCGCGCGCCAGCTTGTACTCAATAATCATTTCCGCATTAACGGTAAAAAAATCAACATTCCCTCATATCAATTAAACGAGGGCGATGTGGTGGCCGTCACGGAAAAAAGCAAAAACCTGGAGACCCTGCACAGCACGCTCAAGGCGGCGCGGGAAATCCCGGAATGGCTTTTGGTCGATAAGGCAAAGCTCACGGGAACGGTCGTTCGGACGCCGGACCGCAGCTTTATGCCGGCGAATATCCAGGAACATTTAGTGGTTGAATTATACTCCAAATAGCGAGGAGAACGAGAGTACCATGAAATGGAAAAGCTTGCTCATGCCCAAGGGCATCAAGATCGAAAATCCTGACAATGTCAAGAATTTCGGCCGTGTGGTCATTGAGCCGCTCGAGCGCGGATGGGGGCACACCACCGGCAACGGGTTGCGGCGCATTCTTTTGTCGTCGCTCCAGGGCGCCGCGGTGATTTCCCTGCGTATCGAAGGCGTGCAGCACGAATATTCGACGCTCGAAGGCGTGGTCGAAGATATCGCCGATATCATTTTAAACATCAAACAACTGCGGCTCAGGCTGCTGGCCGACGAAGATGCCGTGCTGCGGCTGGATGTGAGCGGCGAAGGCATCGTGCGCGCCTCCGACATAGAAAAAAACCCGGACGTGGAGATCCTCAATCCGGATTTGCACTTGGCGACCATTAACGGCGACGCCAAGCTCAAAATCGAAATGCGCGTTTCCGACGGCCGGGGTTACGTGGCCGCCGAGCAGAACAAACGCGACGACGATCCGGTGGGCACGGTCCCCATCGACGCCATGTTCTCGCCTGTTACCAAAGTCAATTACACCGTCGAAAATACGCGCGTGGGCCAGCGCACCGATCTTGACAAACTCATCATGGATGTCTGGAGCGACGGCAGCATTTCGGTCGAAGACGCTCTGGGGTATGCCGCCAAGCTGCTCTACGACCACATGGCCGTGCTCATTAATTTTGAAGGCGAGCTGGAGCCGATCGAGGAGAAAAATACCGACGAAAAAACCGAAAAGCTGCGTCAACTGCTCAAGATGCGGGTTGACGAACTTGAACTTTCGGTGCGCTCCAACAACTGCCTGCGCGCGGCAAATATCCATACTCTGGCCGATCTGGTGCGCAATCAAGAAGCCGACATGCTCAAGTACAAGAACTTCGGGCGTAAATCGCTGATCGAGCTTAACCAGGTGCTCAGCAGCCTCGGGCTCACCTTCGGCATGGACGTGGCCAAGATCATGGGTCAGGAAACCGAACCGGAATAATATTTAGAAATCATTTGCGATTGACTTAAGGAAAAAGGCATCTCATGCGACATCGTCAAAAAGGAAGAACGTTAGACCGCTCGCCCAGCCATCGCCGGGCGCTTAAGGCCAACTTGGCCGCGTCCTTGTTCGAAAAAGAGCGCATCGTTACCACCCTGGCCAAAGCCAAGGAGGTGCGCGGCACCGTGGAGCGGCTCATTTCGTACGGCAAAAAGGGCGGGCTCAATATGATCCGCAAGGCCGCCACGATCATCCGCGACAAAACCATTTTAAAAAAATTGTTCAGCGATATCGCCCCGTCCTATAAGGACCGTGAGGGCGGTTATACCCGCATTGTAAAGATGCACCAGCGCAAGGGCGATGCCTCGCTTCTTGCGATCCTTGAGCTCGTGGGCCGCGGCAGCGCGGCCGCAACGGTCCGTCGCAAGAAAAAGAAGGGCGCAACGCCGGCCAAAAAGGGCGCCGCCGCACCCGCTCAGAATGCCGAGCCTAAGGCCGCCGGCAGCGCCGCGCCCGAAGCGGCGGCGACAGCGCCGACCCCGGAAGAAAAACCGGAAGGAAACAAGTAAAGACCATGGCCGTTAACTATAAAGATATCGGTTTTGTCAATACGCGCGAAATGTTCAAAAAGGCCGTTTCCGGCGGCTATGCCATACCTGCCTACAATTTTAACAACATGGAGCAATTGCAGGCCATCGTCATGGGCTGCGGCCAATCCAAGTCTCCGGTTATTATTCAGGTGTCAAGCGGCGCGCGCAAATATGCCAACCAGACCATGCTGCGCTACATGGCCGAAGGCGCCGTAAAAATGGCGCGCGAGGCCGGCTACACCTGTCCCATCGCGCTGCATCTTGACCACGGCGATAATTACGACCTGTGCGTTTCCTGTATCGAGACCGGTTTTTCCTCGGTCATGATCGACGGCTCCGCGCACCCTTACGAAAAAAATATCGAGCAGACCAAAAAAGTGGTGGAGTACGCCCACGCGCACGACGTTACGGTTGAGGGTGAGCTCGGCGTCCTGGCAGGCATCGAGGACGACGTTGAGGCCGCCAAATCCATTTACACCCAGCCGGACCAGGTTGTTGATTTTGTCAATAAGACCGGCGTTGATTCGCTGGCAATTTCCATCGGCACCTCGCACGGCGCCTATAAATTCAAGCCCGAACAGTGCACGCGCAATGCAAACGGCGTTTTAGTGCCGCCCCCGCTGCGCTTCGATATTCTGGAAGAAGTCGAAAAACGCATTCCGGGCTTTCCCATTGTATTGCACGGATCCAGTTCGGTCCTGCCCTATTATGTTGAACTCATTAATTCTACCGGCGGAAAATTACAGGCTGCGGTCGGCATTCCGGCCGACCAGTTGCGCAAGGCCGCGCGCTCGGCGGTCTGCAAAATCAATATCGATTCCGACGGACGCTTAGTCATGACCGCCATCATCCGCAAAGTTTTCGCCGACAAACCGGGCGAATTCGACCCCCGCAAATACCTGGGCCCCGCGCGCGACGAGCTCATAAAAATGATTGTTGACAAAAACGAGAACGTCCTGGGCAGCGCGGGTAAAGCGTAGATAATTCCCTTTTTTATCCCCGGTTCGCAGCAATTTTTTTACACAGCGCAATATAATCCGCCGGATTCAGCACGGTCTTGCTCGCATTTACCAGCCAGGAACAAATTTCAAATTCCAGGACATCCGCTTCCGGATCGGCGTGGTTCACCACCGGCAGCAAGTAAAAATCCCTGCTGAAATTGCCTTGGAGGGCAAGGGAAAGTTTTGGGGTGTTTATCCATTTGCTCATCAGGTCCCAGCGCAGCGTATCGCCGGTATAGGGATCCCGCGTTCCGGTTTTTAAAATCGCCGCATGTAATTTTTGTTTGTAAATCGCTTTGCTCCCCTTAAGGGCGTAGGGCCGCTTTAAGCGCAGGTCGCGCTTGTGCAGGGTGTCGGCTTTACAGTTAAGGTATTTATCGTAAAAGCTTACGGTGCAAACCCCATACGCCGTTTCGCCGGAAATGCCGCATGACCTGGGCGCGCTTATCAAGTGCGTTTACGAGGTTGATCCGCTGAAATGCCCTAAGTGCGGAGGCGAGATGAAGATCATCGGCTTTATCGAGCGGCATCAGTATTGTGCATGATAAATTCCGCCTGTTTTTCTAAGCTTTCATAAAAGCCTCGGCTCTTGTTTTCTTTTTCGGCAAAATGTGCGAAAATTGATTATATTTCTTACCGAAACTGTTCGATATAAAGATCGCGGAAGCGGGGGAATGGGCGTTTTTTTTAGCGTGTGTAAATGGTTTTTAATTATACGCTCAAACGCCCCCGAAAAAAGAAAATATCAGTTATTTCTGCATGATTGCTGTGATAATCCGTGTTTCTTCAGCGGAACCTAAAGGAACTCTAATGTTTTATTCTCACC
>JAQUMP010000022.1 GCA_028718065.1 Chitinivibrionales bacterium
AATCCGCATGGCGTATCGCCGTCGAATCCTGGCTGCGCAAAAACGGCTCTATTACCGTCACCATTAACAAAAAAGTGTTACCCGTTTTTCAGGAAATCCGGACTCATAATTAGATGGTGTGCACAATGAAACAACTGGTAATTTTTTATCATGGAACCCAAATGCGAATAATACGGTTCTTTCCATTGCCGTAAGTGGGACGACCATTTATGTAGGCGGGGAATTCGATACTATCGGCAAAGGCATCGGCCACCCCTATTTCGCCCGTTTCGACGACCTTAATCCTACTTCCGTTATTCGTCCGTCATCTCCCAAGTCCGGCTTAAACAATATCGATTTGCAAAAAACAACCTTTATCACCTCTCATTCCCCTTCCGGCGCATTCGTTAAGTTATCTTATATCTTGCCCAAACCCACAACCGTTTCTTTACGTTTATATAGTCTTAACGGGCAGTTGCAATCCGAACTTGTAAACAAGAACCAGGAAGCCGGAAGCCATTTCATGAGTATGCAAAGAGGCAAGCTTGCGGCGGGATTATATCTGGTAGATTTTAAGGCCGGGGATGTTCATCAGGAAAGAATAGTTTCTTTGATGAAATGATTGAGCATTAGTTTTTTGACCTCACCCGACGCTTCGCGTCGCTAAGAATCTGCCACCGGCAGATAGCAAGCTCTCCTATCGGCGAGGGTAAGAAGCTATAAAAAAGTTATCAGATTGCTCCCTTCTCTGATAGGCGACCCTTGGAAGCACCCGGAGGGGTGAGAAGGGCTGGGGATGAGGTCAAAGCAATTTAAAAAAGATTTTCCGATTCCCCTCTCCGGTAGGAGAGGCTTGCCATCCCGCAATGCGGGATTGTTGGCCAGGGGTGAGGTCAAGGGTACAAGGGTCAATTAGAAGAAAATTTACCTTAGGGTTTTTATGAAAAAACATTTCGTAATTCAAAATGTTTTCCCGGCCGTTTTTTTACTCTCGGCCGCAACTTCCCTCCTGGCCTTCACCGCGCATGTGCAAACGCCGGGCGGCTCCGCGTTGTCCGGTGTGGCGGTCACCTTTTCGGGTGTGGACACAACGGTATATTCGGACATGAGCGGTAACGTAAACTTGACAATGTCAACATCAATAGGGGCGCACCTCGGCGAGAAAGCCTTCTCGCCTGCCTGGCTGCGTTTTGCAAACAGGCGTATTTCTTTATATTTGCCCGCAAGCGAAAAAGTGGATATAGGCCTTTACACGCTCTCCGGCAGGCAACTTTTTGCCCAAAGCGGCCTTCTTGAAAAAGGCCCACACACCATGCCGCTGCCGCCGGTTGCGCCGGGAATTTATGTTCTTAAGGCCGTGGTGGGGAATAAGTCGCTTGTTCGCAAAATAAACCAATTTACGGTATGTCAATGGAACGGTGGAGTGCAGGAGATTGCCGCAACGCCGCGCTTGACAAAAAAGGTCGCGGCGGGCGCGGGCGATACCGCCGTGTTCACCAAGAGCGGCTACAATACGGCGCGCAGGCTTTTAGGGAGCTATGCCGACAATCTTTGCACGGTTGTAATGGATTCGACCGCGAATATGACATTTGTCAAGGCGGTATCGGCGGGGAATAATCAAACCATGATTGTTAAACAAAACGGGACTCTTTGGGCCGCAGGATATAATGATTATGGCCAACTGGGCACGGGGGATACAATTGATAGAGCACGGAATAAAACCCTCCCGACACAAGTCATGAACGGTGTCTCGGCCGTCTCGACGGGATTCGGTCACACGATGGTCCTTAAGCAAGACGGAACTCTCTGGGCCACGGGGTGGAATAAGTTCGGTCAGCTTGGTGATGGTACAACCGTTAATAAATTGACTCCGGTCCAAGTTATGAGTAGCGTCGCGGCGGTTTCGGCGGGGTATGACCACACCATGATTCTAAAACAGGACGGAACTCTCTGGGCCACGGGGAATAACTTTTTCGGACAACTTGGCACTGGAGATACGACCAGCGTAAAAAGCCCCGTGGAAGTGATGAGCGCCGTTTCGGCGGTTTCCGCGGGATATGGCCATACCCTGATCTTAAAACAGACCGGCGTCCTCTGGGCCGCGGGGGAAAACAATAACGGGCAGCTTGGCGTCGGCACTTTCGCCGGCAAATCAAACCCGGTGCAAGTCATGAGCGGTGTCTTGGCTGTCTCGGCAGGGGACCAGTACAGTATGGTCCTAAAGCAGGACGGCTCTCTTTGGGCCATGGGGGAAAATTTCTACGGGCAGCTTGGCGACGGGACTACCATCACAAGCAAATCAATCCCGACACAAGTCATGAGCGGCGTCGCGGCGGTTTGCGCGGGGGTAAGTCACACCATGATTATAAAGCAGGACGGGACTCTCTGGGCCACCGGCGACAATTTATATAGTCAACTTGGTGATGGGACTTTTATCCGCAAAACAATCCCGGTGCAAGTCATGAGCGATGTTGCGGCGGTTTGCGCGGGGTATGGTTACTCCATGATTCTTAAGAAGGACGGTACTCTCTGGGCAACGGGGGCAAACTCTGCCTGCCAGCTTGGTGATACGATTATGACCTCTTATCCAATCCCTCCACGACAAGTGTTGCCGCCTTTACTTAACGGGCTTACGGTGAGCAGCGGGATTGGTTCGGGATCTTTTTTAGCCGGATCATTGGTACATATCACAGCCTATGACTTAACGGCGTCAGCCAGGACCTTTGACCATTGGGGCGGGCCCGACAGCGCCTTGGTTTTAAATTTAAGAAGTTCGGCCCTTTTTAATATGCCGGGCAGGTCCGCAATGGTAAAAGCCGTCTATACCGTTTTGCCTTGACCGACTGGAATAATAGAGCTGATTTTTTTATGAATAATTTTTATAAAATTGCCGTAATTTTTGGCACAGCCCTCTTAGCGCTTGCACTTGGGTGCAGCCACCCGACAGCGGTCGCCGGCGGATCGACCACCACCGACAACGCCAAAGTCCTCGGCAAGGCGCTCTATCCAAACGGAAATCCGGCCAAGGGCGCGCTGGTGCGCGTACGCCCGCAAGGATATGTGCGTGGCCTTAGTATTGAGCCGGATTCGATTACCCACAACGATACCACGGTCGATGATTCGGGCCGCTATTTCATCGACTCGCTTCCCGTTGGAAATTACTTCATCGAAATAAACGATACCATTGCTTCCGCGGGGTTGTTGACTTGCGACATTATCAACGCGCAAAACAGCCGCGTCCTTCCTGCCGACACGCTCTGGCCCTATCAGGCGATCCGGGGAAAGCTCGACTCGACCAGGCTCCAAAGCGCGGCATACTATGTGCAAGTTTACGATCTTGACCGTATTGTCAAGGTCGATTCCGCCTCCGGCGCGTTTACAATTCCGGACCTGCCGCAGGGGACCTATCGGCTGCGCATATTTTCCACGGATACCGTCATTAAGCCCATCATTATTGATAGCGTAAAGGCCGATACGGGCGGCGCAGCCATAATCGTTGACACAGCCAAATCTGCGGTCATCGATACCACCAAAACCGACACGATAAAATCGCTGCCAAAAAATGGGATATGGGCTCAAACGAATGGGCCATCGGGCGGTCAAGTAACCAGCTTTGCGGCAATCGGCGGCACTCTTTTTGCGGGCACGCAAGGCGGGGGCGTGTTTTATTCCGCAAATACGGGTACATCCTGGAGCGCCGTTAATGCCGGGCTTGCCTCTTTAGGGGTCCAAACGCTCGCCGTTATCGGTCCTGATCTTTTCGCGGGGACCAATAGCGGCGGAGTATTCCTTTCCGTCAATAACGGCGCGACATGGAGCGCCGTTAATACCGGAATAAATTCGGGCACCGACGTCCAGTCCCTTTTCGCCGATAGCACGAATCTTTTTATGGGGACCTATCAAGGCGAAGTGTTTTTCTCCGCCAATAACGGCGCAAGTTGGGCCGAGGCCGATGCCGGACTTTTGTCCCCCGCGGGAGCGTTTCCCTCAGATACGGCCGTTTATGCCTTTGCCCGAAGCGGCAACTATCTTTTTGCCGGGACCGATGGGAAAGGTGTTTTTCGTACAACGAATAACGGGGCCATTTGGAGCCAGGTCAACAATGGCTTGACCAATAAAAATGTGCGGGCGCTCGTTGCAAGCGACACTTTTATTTTTGCCGGGACGAATGGCAACGGGGTTTTTCGATCTTCCGACAACGGTGCAAACTGGATTGCGACCAATGCGGGACTTACCCTCTATATTCAAGAGTTTTTTCTTAGTGGCAAAAATTTATTTGCCGGGACCGGAACCAGTGGAGTTATTGTATCCTCCGATAACGGCACAACCTGGACTACGGCAAGCACCGGATTACCCGATAAAAACGTTTGTGCTCTGACAAGCAATGGCACCACTCTTGTGGCCGGAACATTTAGTTCCGGAGCATTTCTTTCCAACGATAATGGCGGCAGTTGGGCCCCGGTCAATACCGGACTCGTTAATTCGGATGTATTATCTCTTGCCGTGAAAGGTAATGTTGTTTTTGCGGGCCTTAATTATACAACCGGCGGAGGGGGCCTTGTGCGTTCTTCCGATAATGGTAATACTTGGATCCCTTGCGGCAAGGTCGGCCCCGCCAATATTTCCACTTATACGCCAATATCTACCATTTGCATTAACGGCAATGACGTTCTTATCGGGACTATCGGTTACGGAGCATTTCGTTCTTCCGATAATGGCGACAATTGGACTGCGTTGAGCAATGGGCTTCCGCAAGGCGGCGCTATCCAATCTATTGTGCTATGTAAAGGCACTCTTCTTGTCGACGCTTCCAGCAGTATCTACCTTTCTACCGACAATGGTTCAAATTGGGCTGCCGTCAATTTTAATTTTTCAGGCAATGCACTTCAATCCCTGGCGGCAAGTGACAGCACTGTTGTTGTCGGGGGTTCCGGCGGCGTCTTTATTTCCACGGATTGCGGTATAACCTGGAGCGCAGCAAACAACGGTCTCCCGGCCGGTTGGGCCTCTCCGGTCCAGATAAGCGGAAAAAATATCTTTGCCTTTGCAGGGGGAAAAATGTTTTATTCCGCAGATAAGGGTGCAAGTTGGAATGCGGTCCCCAACGGCCTTGCGTCTGGATCAGTTTTAAGTATCGCGGTGCATGGCAGCGATCTCATCACCGGGACATCGCAAGGCGGTGTATTCAGTTCTGCCAATAACGGCGGCAACTGGAGCACGGCGAATATTGGCTTTCCCAGTGCGGATGTTCAAGCCTTCGCTTTTAGTAATTCCATCCTTTTTGCTGCTACAAAAGGCAGCGGCGTTTGGAAAATGAATTTGCAATAAGAATCTGGGATATAATTCCCTCCCCATCTTGTGAGCTTTCCCAAAATAGCTTAACCGATAGATATTAAACACAATACAACACATCGTTATAATGTGTTTATCAATAGCGAGTTACGTTGATTGAAAAAATAAATACGACATCATCCTTTTCAATATTTATACATATGTTATTGAAATTAAACAAAATACAAACAATTATCTCCAGTCGTTTCTACTTACAGCCCTATTTTTGTGTTGATTTTTCGTCGATTTTTGATTATATTTAGCAGGTTCAAGCCTTTGCAATTCCAATTTTTTTCCTTTCCTTTTAATTAAGGAGAATCCTTTAATATGCAGCTTCCAAAATCCAGACGCCGGCAGAAACTCCGCGAAAAGAAATGCCAGTATCCGGGATGCGGCAAGATTTTCTTTGGTATTCATATTTCTAAGTATTGCCCCGAACATCGGCAGGACCGTTACCGTATTCGCAAGCGGACTAAACCCGAAGATGTAAATATTAAGAATCAGACTTTTAAGCACAACTATTCCGAGGTCATTACCATGGTAATGAACTGCGTGCTGGAACAGTGTGAAAATCAGTTTGAAATTAAAATTTATCCGCGCCAGTATATTTATCCTAAATATTGTCCGGAGCATCGCAACGAATACAAGCGTGTTCGCCATCTGCAAAAGATCGGTCGTGAGGACCTTATCGAACAGATGCTTAAAGAGGGCGAAAATTTTGAGATCGAGGCTTCGGCCCTTGCCGGTGTCAAAGAAGATATTGATGTTCCGGAAGAGGCCTTGGAAAACGTCGCTTAAGCGCGACGGCCCCGGATAGGTTTCGTTAAAGGTTTTTTTGTGCTTATTGCACGAAAAAACCTTTTTCTTTCACACTGGTATTTTCGCCTTCAATATCCTATTTTTATATCAGGATATATTTTTTTTGTTTTTTTAACCCGACAGCCCATGAATCAAATCGCCGTTGAATCCACAAAAATTTATTTCCCGCCAAGTAAAGCTTTGTATATTATCAAGGGGGTAAAAAGCTTCTTTAACGAAATCGTAGTTACTGCGCCCCACTTTGATCCCGTTATAATGCAAAATAATCCGATCATGTTCGTGGGGACCCACCGCAGCCACGCCGATTATTTTATTTTAGGCTCCATAGCCTATGAAAAAGGTTTTAAGAATTTGCGTTATGCGGCCGGAAAAAACCTTACGGACCTGCCCTTTTTCGGGCATCGGTTTGTTTCGTACGGAGCGTTTACCGTGGACCGCGAACGTTCCAGCAACCGCTCCTATGTGCGCGATTTATGTGAAAGCGTGGCCGGCCTGCTCGCGCAGAACAATCACGTTATTGTATTTCCCGAAGGCGGTCGAAGCTATTCGGGCGAAATGCTCCCCTGTAAACATGGCCTGATCGGAACGGCAATTATTGCGCAGGAGGCAAATCCCTCCAAAGCGGTTTATTACATTCCCGTCTCAATTTCCTATGAACACCCTCCGGAATTGGATTTTTTTAAGATCTTGACCTATGGCAAGAACTTACGCAAAAACGCTTCCAATCCTATCGCCCGAATTTGCGGCAATATTCTCTATTTCGGCGCCGACCTGCTGGCCCTGGTAAGGTTTTATTATTATCGGGCCCGCAAAAAGCTCAACGGGACCGTGTATGTGGATTTTGACCGCCCCTATTCAGTTGCCGAACTCACCGATATTGCCGCCAATATCGACAATAATACCCGTGACCCGTTTTTAGCGCATCGGCACTCCATGCAGCAGGTGAGCGAAATCATTCATCGCAAATTTCTTTCTTTGTATCGCCTTTTACCCCTGCACCTGGTAGCGACCGTTCTTGACCGTTCCACCATCAACAGCAGGGACCAAATTATTTCCGCTCTTCCGGAGCTGGTTGCGCGTTTGCAAAAAGAGCGCCGCAATATGCAATCGCTGAGTAACAGCACTCCCGAAACGCTGGCCGATCAAGGCATTAAGCAATTAATCCGGGAAACCACGATTACCGCAAAAAGCGGTTTGGTACGGGTGCGCGACGCCGCCAAATGTTCATATTTTGCCGCCGCATGTAAACCTTCGGGGACCGAGGCCCAAAAATAATGGCCTTTCAAAACTATTTAAAGATTCCCACGATTGTGGAGCTTTCGTCCGGCGACAAGGTCGACGCCCTTAAAGAAATTATCGCCGCGCTTGCCAAAGCGCTTGACATCCGCAAACAAAAGACCATTCTGGAGGAGTTGCTCAAGCGCGAGGAAGCGGCTTCCACTTTTATCGGCCAGGGCGTGGCCATTCCGCACTCCCGCATGGCGCTTAAGGAGCCGTTTGCCATTGCCGTCGGCCGCAGCCGCACGGGCATTAAATACGATGCCGCGCGCAATGCCCTGGCCTACATTATTGTCTTAGTGCTTATCCGCGAAGACGTTGAAAGCGCCGCGCATATCGGGCTTTTAGCCGAATTGGCAACGTTCTTTAAGGCCGACGCGACCCGGCAGCAGATTTTATCGGCCGAAAGCCCGGCCGATCTGGCCGCATTGGCCAACGCGCTCAAGCCATTGACAGACGAGAAATCCGGCAAAAAAAAATATACCAGTCCGATTTTAAGCGGCGCCAATGCGCTGGCGCGGGAAATTAAAGCGTCGGCCATCATGATTTTTGCCGATACCGTGCACGACAACGAATTTCTGGATTACTTTAAAGCCAAAAGCAAGTTGATTGTCGTGACTTCCAATAAAAGCCGCTTTGACGAAAACGATAAACGCCTGTTGGGTCTTATCCAGGTGCCCGCCTTTCCCACCTCGCGCACGGGGCAGATAAAGATCGGAATTCTGCTGGCGCTGTCGCGCAATCTTATAAGTAAAGAAGACCGCATCGTGTGCATTTCGGGCAACAGCAAGGCCGGTTTTTTCGATACCGTCATGATGCTCGACATCAACACCGAATTCGATTTCTTTTTCACGGCCACCCAGGCGATTTTGCCGCAGGATGTAAAGCCCGAAGTGCTGGAGCGCGTGCTGGGTCTGGCGGCCGAAATCGCCATCGAGGGCCGCGAAGGCAAGCCCATCGGCACTATTTTTGTACTGGGCGATACCAATAGTGTTAATGTTTATGCGCGCCAGCTCATTATAAACCCTTTCCGCGGTTACAGCGAGGCCGAACGCAGCATTTTGGACCCGGGGCTTGACGAAACCATAAAAGAATTTTCCAGCATCGACGGCGCATTTATCGTAACCGGCGACGGCATTGTAATTTCGGCCGGATCATACCTGCGGCCTCAGGCCGAAATCGACTTGCCGCCCAGCGGTTTCGGCGCGCGCCATGCGGCCGCGGCCGGCATCACGGCTTGCACCAAAGCCCTGGCGATCGCCGTTTCCGAATCAACCGGCATGGTCACGCTTTTTAAAAACGGCGCCATTGTCATGACGCTCACCCGGCCCGTGGCGCGCGGCAAAAGCACCATCGTTCCGGCATAAGGATACATTTACAAAGGATAATATATGAGCATTCTGAAGATCGATTACGATAGCCGCGCCGTCTCCGGCTTTCTGCCGGCCGATCAAATTGCCGCGTACGATCCTGCCCTGGAACAGGCCGAAAAAATGCTTGCCTCCAAAGGCGGACTGGGCGCCGATTTCCTGGGCTGGCTTGCCTTGCCGTCGAGCATGCCGGCTAAAACGCTGGACGCCCTAACCGATTGCGCCGACCAAATCCGCGGTCTTTGCGATGTTCTGGTATGTATCGGCATCGGCGGATCGTATCTGGGCGCCAAGGCGGCAATCGAGTTTACCGGCACAACCTTCGAAGACCAGCGCAAACCGCGGGTGATTTTTGCGGGACATCATCTTAATTCCGATTTTTTGAGTGATCTTATTGCCCTGCTTGAAAATAAAGAAGTCTGCGTTAATGTAATCTCCAAAAGCGGCACGACCACTGAACCGGGCGTTACGTTTCGCGTTCTGCGCGAATTCATGGAACGAAAATACGGCAAGCCGGGCGCGGCCAAACGCATAATTGCCACGACCGATCCGAATAAAGGCGCTTTGCGCAGCCTTGCCGCCGCCGAAGGGTATCAAACTTTTGCGATCCCCTCCGATGTGGGCGGCCGCTATTCCGTGCTCACGCCCGTGGGGCTTTTGCCCATGGCCGTTGCCGGCATTAAAATAAAAAACATGCTCGGCGCCGCCGCCGAAATCATGCAGACGTGCAGTTTGTCAAGCACCGCCGACAATATGGCCGGCCGCTACGCCGCCATCCGCAACCTCATGTTCCGGCGCGGAAAAACCATCGAGGTCATGGCGACCTTTCAACCCCAGGCCCATTTTTTATGCGAGTGGTGGAAGCAGCTCAGCGGCGAGAGCGAGGGCAAGAACAATACCGGCATTTTCCCCGCGGCCGTGGATTATACCACCGACCTGCACTCCTTGGGCCAGTGGATGCAGGAGGGGCTGCGCAGTGTTTTTGAAACATTTTTACTTGTCAAGAAAACCAAAACGGCCCTCACGCTTCCCCGCTTCACCGAAGACGGCGACGAGCTCAACTACCTGGCGGGCAAAACCTTTGAAGAAATCAACCGCGAGGCATACCGCGGCACCTTGCTGGCGCATACCGACGGCGGCGTTCCCACCACCACGCTTACGCTCACCGACCGCAGCGAAGAGACACTTGGCCAGGCGTTTTACTTTTTCGAAAAAGCCATTGCTATTTCCGGTTATATGCTGCGGGTCAATCCTTTCGACCAACCGGGCGTCGAAGCCTATAAAACAAACATGTTCGCGCTGCTCGGCAAGAGCGGATTTGAAAAACAGACCGGGCAGCTTAAATCCAAACTCAAAGATTTGGGCCTATGAAATCTTTTCGCCGGGAACTTACTTTTAACATCCGGGAGCGCCGCGGTTACGTAAATATTACGCCGCAGGTTGAGGCCGCTCTGCAGGAAAGCGGAATTAAAGAGGGATTATGCTTAGTCAATGCCATGCACATTACGGCAAGCGTATATATAAATGACGACGAACAAGGATTGCTTTCCGATATTGACAAGTGGCTGGAAAATCTCGCCCCGCATGCGCCCACGAGCCAGTATAAACACAATGGCTTTGAGGACAATGCCGATGCGCATTTAAAGCGGCAGGTCATGGGGCGCGAAGTCGTGGTGGCGGTAACGGACGGCAAACTTGACTTTGGGCCATGGGAACAAATTTTTTACGGTGAGTTCGACGGGAAAAGATCAAAAAGAGTTTTAATAAAAATTATTGGGGAATGATTTACAATAGATAGTCGTCGGCTATCAGTTATCAGCCAGCAAGCAGTACAAACTGAAAACTGAAAACTGAGAACTGAAAACTGAAAACTAAAATTCTTATGACAAAATATCCTATAACTATAGGTGTAATAGGCGGCTCAGAGGCCGATTCTAAAACCGCTCACCTTGCCTATGAAATAGGATCTCTCATTGCAACCCGTGGGGCGGCAATGGTTTGTGGTGGCCTTGGAGGCGTTATGGAAGCCGCTGCCAAAGGGGCGCATGAAAGTGGGGGCTTGGTCATTGGAATTTTACCGGGATCGGACAAAAGTCAAGCTAATCAATATATTGATATTATTATCCCTACAGGACTTGGCGTAAGCAGAAATGTTTTAGTCGTTCAGAGTTCCGATGCGATAATTGCCCTGCCCGGCTCTTATGGAACTCTAAGCGAAATTGCTATTGCTTTAACTCTTGGAAAAACAATAGTTTATTTGCCTGGGGTCTGGGAATTAAACAAAATTGCCGCGGTTTCCGCTCAAATATTTAAAGAAGCCTCTACACCCATTCAAGCCGTTGGTTTAGCACTCGATGCCCTGGCCAAAAAAGAACCGGTTTAATTCTTATTTTTAAATAATGGCACGTATTGACCATAACCCTCTTTTTCCAAATCTTCTTTAGGAATAAACCGCAACGCGGATGAATTCATACAATACCTGAGTCCGGTTGGGGGTGGCCCGTCATTAAAAACATGACCCAGGTGGGAGTCACCCATTTTACTACGCACTTCGATCCGTGCCGCAAACAGGGACCGGTCCTTGCGTTCGACAATATTGCCCGGCTCTAATGGCCTCGTAAAGCTGGGCCAACCCGTGCCGGACGCATATTTATCCAAAGAACTGAACAGCGGCTCGCCGGAAACTATGTCTACGTAAATCCCAGGTCGCTCATTGTTCCAATATTCATTATTAAAAGCCGGCTCCGTTCCTTTTTCCTGGGTGATTTTGAATTGCAGCGGAGTCAGCCTTTGTTTAAGATCGTCGCGAGATGGTTTTTTTTGCTCGACTAAACTGCTCGGCGGATCTTGCCGTTTGGCCGCATCTCCCCAGATTTTTTTTAAAAATTGATCGCGGCCGGAACCTAAGCGATAAGACTCGTAGTTCAATAAGTTCTTTTTGTAGTAATCCTGATGATATTCTTCGGCCGGATAAAAGGCGGTTAACGGCAAAATTTCGGTAGCGATCGGTTGAGAGAACCTGCCGGATTTTGCCAGGTCCGTCTTTGAATTTTCTGCGAGCTGCTTTTGCTTTTCGTCATGAAAAAAAATTGCCGAGCGATACTGAGGGCCGCGGTCCGCAAACTGCCCGCCGGAATCGGCCGGATTAATTTGCATCCAGAAGACACGCAGAAGTTGTTGGTAGGATACTTTGGTAGGATCGAAGGATATTTGCACCGCCTCTATGTATCCTTTCTGCGCATAATCTTCGTAGGTGGGATTTGGACCGGTTCCGCCGATATATCCCGATACGACACTGCTCACGCCGTCCAACTTTTCAAAGGGTGGGGTCATGCACCAAAAACATCCCCCGGCAAATGTGGCCTTTTCCGTTTGCATTTGGTCTCCCCGGGAAAAAGCAGGAACGCCTGCAACGAGTAAACACGCTAAATAAAAAAGTGCTTTCATGGTCATATCAGATAATAATGCGAAAAATATGCCAATAAAAGTGAACAATAGATTCAAAACATCAGCACCGGAATGCTCACGATAAAAATTATTTATCAAAAACGAGAATTCTTTTCCCGTAATCAGGAAATAAAGGGCAATAAAGAACTACTACTTGCTGCGTGGACGCACGGCTCCGTCATAAGGTATTTTAAGGCTTCCCGTAAAACAGGAATTATTGCATTTACAGAAAGGTATTATAATCATGATTAAGCAAGAGTTGGAGCAGACGCTGGTACTCATAAAGCCGGATGCGCTTAAAAATTCTTTGACCGGCTATGTGCTTTCGCTGCTTTCGGAATTCCATACCGGCCTGCGTTTTGCCGGGGCAAAAATCGTGCATGTCAGCCGAATGCTCGCCGAAGAGCACTATGCCGAACACAAAGGAAAAGTATTCTTTCCCTCGCTCATCGATTACATCATGGGACACAGCCACTATGCCGACGAGTCCTGGAAACAGCGCGTCGTTGCTTTTGTTTATCAGGGCGCTAATGCCATTAACGTTATCCGCGACATCTCCGGACCAACCAATCCGCGTGTGGCACGCGAAGAAAAACCGGGATGCATTCGCAGTCTGGGCACACTGGTGCCGCTCAAGGATGCAGAGGGAAAGGTGATCGGCGAGCGCATGGATAACCTCATTCATGCTTCCGCCAATGCGGCGGACGCGGAGCGCGAGATCAAGCTCTGGTTTAAGCCCTGCGATATTCCGCCGGCCATGCAGGCCATTGCGACCGCCGAGAGCGACGAACACTATTACTATAAAGACAATAAACTTTTTTTAACGCATGAAACGGGCAGCGCCTGTCTGCTGGCGCCCGGTGATATTGCCTGGAAGTCCGATTTGCAGGCGCTGCGCCTGCTGCAAAGCGGTTCTGCCGCGGCCTGCACGCTCGATGCGGTGGTTGCTAAATACTTGATTAATGAAAAACGGGAAAAGATTTAGCGATCCTTTCTTTAATCGGTTCCTTTCTATTATTATCGTCTTTGAAAAGGGCCTGCTGGAAGGTATTTTTTATTTCTATTTCCAATAGGTCAAGCGACATAAATAATGTGTTTTTCTAAATAATTACCTGAAAATGCCCTCATCCCCTTGCCCCTTCTCCCGTTAACGGGAGAAGGGGTTTTGGGGTTGAGGGTATTGCAAAGGATTCCACCAATGTCCCCCGACCAAACCGCGCCGAGTGCGCCCGAAGCCTCGGACGAAATTGCCGTACGTAAAGAAAAGCTTTCCGCCATCCGCGCCGCCGGTCTTTTGCCCTATGCCGAGCGTTATGAAAAAACGCACCTCTGCGCCGCCGCCGCCGTCCTGCCTGATGGTGAAAAAGACGTCCGCGTTGCCGGCCGGGTGGTGGCCGTGCGCGCCTTCGGCAAGCTTGTTTTTGCGCACCTGTTCGATGTTTCGGGCAAGTTGCAGTTTGCCCTGCAAAAAAACAAGCTCGGCGAATCGTTTGCGCTGTTCCAAAAAATCGTGGATGTCGGTGATTTTATCGGCATAGAGGGCGAAATCATTACCACCAAGACCGGCGAAAAAACCGTCGATGTCTCCCAATGGACATTTCTTTCTAAAACACTGCGTCCGCTGCCGGAAAAATTCCACGGCCTAACCGACCCCGAGCAGCGCCTGCGTAAACGTTATCTTGATTTAATCACCACGCCCGAGGTCATGGCGCGCTTTAAAAAACGCACGGCAATTATCAAAACCATCCGCGATTTTCTGGACGCCGACGGCTTTCTGGAAATCGATACGCCGGTGCTTACCAATAAAGCCTCGGGCGCGCTGGCGCGGCCTTTTGTCACGCACAATAATGCGCTCGATATCGACGTGTTTTTGCGCATTGCTCCGGAAACATATCTAAAACGCGCCATTGCCGGCGGTTTTGACAAAGTCTATGAGTTCGCGCGCTCCTTTCGCAACGAAGGCGTGGATGCTTCGCACCTGCCCGACTTTACGCTTTTGGAATATTACGCGGCTTATTGGAACTACGAAGATTCCATGCGCTTTACCGAAAAGCTTTTTAAGCACCTGCTGCAAACGATCAACGGCGGTCTTGAATTGACCTATGAGAATACAAAGATTTCTTTTGACGGCGATTGGCCGCGTTTTTCTTTCCGGGACTTAATTCTTAAGGATTGCGGCATCGACATCGACCGCTTTCTCACCAAGGAAGATTTATGGGCCGAAATTAAAAAGCAGGGGCACACCTTTGAGACCGACGTGGATATTAAAAAAGCCGGCCGGGGCACGCTCATCGACTTGCTTTACAAAAAGGTATCGCGGCCGGCCATGATAACCCCGACCTTCATTACGGGCCACCCGCTCGACCTTTCGCCCCTGGCGCGGCGCAACGATCTAAACGGCGCGACCGTGGACCGTTTCCAACTGGTGGTCAACGGTTGGGAAGTGGTGAACGCCTATTCGGAGCTGGTGGACCCCATCGACCAGGCGGGCCGTTTTGCAAAACAGGCCGAGGCCCGCGCCGCCGGCGATACCGAAACCATGGACACGGACGACGATTTCG
>JAQUMP010000023.1 GCA_028718065.1 Chitinivibrionales bacterium
GGACGATCTCGTGCGCATTAATAAACACACGCCGGAACAGTTCGCCGATCCGGTGGCGCGCTACGCCAAGCCGCCCTTCTGCACGCTGGACATGGTCCTGGTGGATAGTCCGCCCACCAAGGCCGACCGCCCCTATTTCAAGGTTTGCATTGACAGATACGAATACCCTAATATCAAGGATTCACTGCCCCTTGCAAATATCTCCTACGCCGAGGCCGCCAAGATCTGCGCCGGTAAAGGCAAACGCCTGTGCAGCGCATTTGAGTGGCAATGGGCCTGCAGCGGGGTGGAAGGCTATGCCTACCCTTACGGCTGGAACTTTGAAAAGGAGACCTGCAACACGCAATCTCCGGAGCCTTCCGGCAGGCGCGGGCGCTGCGCCAGCAAGTTCGGAGCCTTTGACATGACCGGTAATATTTGGGAGTGGGTTTCCGATGCCGACAACGGCGCCGTCGCCATGGGCGGTCCCGCTTCAAAATGCCAGACGCGCTCGCCCGGATTCGGCGACGCCAAGCCGACGATCGGGTTCCGCTGTTGTAAAGGAAATTAACGCGGCAAATTAATTTTGGAGTGCCGCTTGCGAAGTTGTTTTTAAAATTGTAACCATTTCCGCTCATAACAAGGCGAAAAAACCATGAATCTCAAGGATTGCCCGCACAACCGTTTTAACCCGCTTACCAATGAATGGATTTTAGTTTCACCGCACCGCGCCCAACGGCCCTGGCAGGGCAAGGTCGAAAAAAGCGCGCCGGACCGCCGGCCCGCCTATGACCCCGCTTGCTACCTGTGTCCGGGCAACTCGCGCGTGGGCGGATCGCGCAACCCGGCTTACGAAAACACCTTTGTTTTCGACAACGATTTTCAGGCGCTGCTTGCCGATATCCCCGCCGATTCCATGAACGAGGGGCAGCTTCTGGTGGCCCATAGCGAGCGCGGCCTGTGCAGGGTGATCTGCTTTTCGCCGCGCCACGACGTTACCCTCGCGCTCATGGACCAATCCGATATTGTCAAGGTTGTCGAGGTATGGACCGCCCAATACAAAGAGCTTTGCGCCATCGATTTTATCTCCTATATCCAGATTTTTGAAAACCGCGGCGATTTAATGGGTTGCAGTAACCCGCACCCGCACGGCCAGATCTGGTGCAACGAACATGTCCCGGTCATTCCCGCCGCCGAGACCGCCTCCCAGCGCGAATACCTGCACAAGAACGGCCGCTGCCTGCTGTGCGACTACGCGGCCCTGGAGCGTGCGCGCGGCGAGCGGATTATTTTTGAAAACAATAACTTTATCGCGTTGGTGCCTTTCTGGGCCTCCTGGCCGTTTGAAACAATGCTCTTGCCCAAATTCCACGCCGCCGATATCGCCGGGCTTTCCCCGGAACAAAAAAACGATTTTGCCGACGCATTGCGGCGCATGGGCATTCGCTTTGACAATCTTTTTGCCACAAATTTTCCCTATTCCATGGGCATCCATCAGCGGCCATGCGATACGGAGGCGCACGATGAGTGGCACTTTCACCTGCATTACCTGCCACCGCTGTTGCGCTCGGCCGCCATTCGTAAATTTATGGTAGGCTATGAACTGCTGGCCATGCCGCAGCGCGACATTACCGCCGAGGAGAGCGCCCGTCGGCTGGCCGCATGCTCCGAAACACACTACACCAAGGAATAAACGCCCGTGAAATCATCCGTTTACTTTCTGCCTTGTCAAGCCGGAAAAATCGTCAAGGACAAGCTGGTAATACTTTTAAAGAAAACCGGCTGGATCGGCTCGATGGCCCCGGGCGCCCTGGTCGCCATCAAGCTCCACTTCGGCGAGCAGGAAAAGCCGGGCCCAATACATCCGGCCTACGTCGCGCAATTTACAAAAGATATTAAGAGCCGCAACGGCAAACCGTTTTTGGTGGAAACGTCAACCTTGTATGCCGGGCGCCGCAGCACGGCCTACGACCATCTGCTGCTGGCCTACGAGCACGGGTACACCTACGAAGCCGTGCGCGCGCCGATTATCATGGCCGACGGCCTGCGCGGTCAGGCCAGGACCAAGGTCGCCATCACCGGGCAACATTTTAAAGAAGTGGAAGTCGCCTCGGACGTGCGTGTTTATGATTCGCTCCTTACCCTGAGCCACGTTACCGGGCACGTTCTGTGCGGTCTCGGCGCGGCCATTAAAAATCTGGGCATGGGTCTTGCCAGCCGCGCGGGAAAACGGGCGCAGCATTCGGCTTTAAAGCCTACCGTTATCAAAGACAAATGTATCGCCTGCAACCGTTGCAACGAATGGTGCCCGGCCAATGCCATCGGAGTGCGTCACAGAGGCGAAAAAGCCCTCATCGATCCGGCGCTCTGCATCGGCTGCGGCGAATGTCTTACCGTATGCCCATCGGGCGCCGTGGCTTTCGATTGGAACGCGGACCAGGTAAAGTTTCAGGAAAAAATGGCCGAATACGCCCTCGGCATGGTGACCGGCAGGGAAGAAGGCATTATGCATGTTAACTTTATTACCGCGGTAACCCGCGACTGCGACTGCATGGGAAAAGGGAGTACGACCTATTTCGACGATATCGGCGTGGTTGCGTCGCGCGATCCGGTTGCCGTGGACCAGGCCGCGGCCGATCTGGTCAACAAAAAATACGGCAAGGATTTTTTCCGCGAAATGTATCCGGAGATTGACTATACGATACAACTGCGGCACGGGGAAAAGATCGGCCTCGGCAGCCGGGAATACGAGCTGGAGGAAGTGTAAGAGGTTGGAGCGTTAAGAAATAAGAAACGCTCTAACGCTCCAACTTTCTTTTATTCCCCGCCGCAATTTCATCGACCATCGATTTTACACCGTTAAAAACATCCCGGTCCAGATTTACTTCCAGTACGGCATGCTGCGTATTAAAAAGATACAGCGCCTCCTGCAATCGGTTCTTGGAAATATAATCATAAACCTGAATGAGATATTTTTGGGCTTGATCAAAAGATCCGGGCGCCGCCGATACCGGCGCGGCGGCCGAGGGTTTGGACGATGCCGGAGCGCGCTTTTCCGGCACGGCGCCCGGTTCGTTTTTTCCCGGCCCCATCTTCTTGTTTGCAAATGATATCAGGCTGTCAAGCCGCGCAACATTCTGCTTAAGCTGCGCGGCGGCCTGCTGCAATTGGGTTTTAATAACGATCAGGCTGTCGAGCCGCCGGACCTCCTGCTGCGAAAAGTTGCCGTTTCGCTTGATCTGCTCCTGCATGTCCGCGATGAACTGGCGAGTGCGCTGACGGCGGTCGACCAGAGTGGAACTGTCGCGCCGGGCGGCAAGCAGACCGTCGTTTATTTTCGTGCGGTCGTTCTTAATGCGCAAAGAAAGTTCGGTCGTGCCGGTTTCCAGCCCCGCACTATCGTTTTTGGCCTGGGCGCAGCGCGCGGCAAGCTCCGCACTTTTTTTCTGGAGCGTTGCCAGGAGCGCCTCGTTGCGCGCCAGCGCGGCCGCAGCGGCCGCTTCGGATTCGGAACTTGCCTTTTGCAAACTTAGTATGGCGCGGCCCAGGGAGTCGCTCCTTGCCACAACGAGCGTCAGGGCCTTTTCCTTGGCCATATACTGGCTATCGAGCTGGAGCCCCAGCGCCGACTTTTTGGCGGGAGCGGGATGCGCGACGTCAAATTCCGCCAGCGTCTTCTGCGCGACGGCCGCCTTTTGGCTCAGACGGGTAAATTGCGTATCGGCGGAAGCGGCCAGAACTAAACTGTCGACCATTACCTTGGTCTGTTCAATCGGCACGCCCTTGAACTGGGCATGCCGGGCGGCCACGCCGGGCGCGGAACCGTATTCGCTGCGCTGGCGGTCGAGCCCGTTGATTTCGTTTTCCTTGTCTTCGCTGCGTTTGCGGGCTCCGCGCTTGCCTTGGGCGGCCTCCTGCATGATGGCGTCCAGCTCCTCCTTGGCCTTTGCAATTGTCAAGGTTATCTTGATTTCTTTTTGAAAAGCGACCAGCGCCGCCCGGTCGGCGCCGTAATTCTTGTACTCGGTTTCGGCCGCGGCGGCGGCCGCCGCCGTGGGCGCGCGCAACTGTTCATATTTTTGCCGGAAGGCCGCCGCGGCGGTCTTTTCGGCCTCGCGTTTGGCGTCGATGGCGGCCAGCTCCTTTTTAAGCGGGAGCGCAAGCGAATCGTGGTCCGCTTTTTGATTTGTCAATGCAGCCAGACGCTGTTTCGTCTGCGCTTTTGATTCTATATCGGCCTGTTTTATTTTGGCCTGCATTTCCGTCAGGCCCTTTTGCTCGGCGGCCGTGGCGGCAATGAGGCTGTCCAGGTTTTTAATCGCAAGCATCATCCGGCTTTTTTCTTCCGATGCTTTCAGTTCCCGGGCCAGGGAATCTTTGCGAAATTGATCGCGTTTCAGGACAAGCGCTTTTCCGGTAACTTGACTAATGCGGATCTGCGAATCTATGTGCGCGGCTTCGGATTGCAGCCGCGGCAAACTGTCCTGCCGCAGGCGGACTAATTTTATCAGGAGGGAATTTATTTCGTTCTTTAAGCCGGCCTGGCGGGCCTCGATATCGATCATTGCCGCGTCGAGGCGGCCGTAAACATCGGGTATGGCAACGGCAGCGGCGGTTTGCCTGGCGGATGCCGCACCGGGCTGGGCATAACCGGTTTCACAAAAAACGACAACCAATGCCATCAATAAATATGTGAAGTTTACGGAAACAAGCTTGAACATGGGGGTTTCCTATCGTAAAAATGTTGCGTCAAAAAAAGTATTGGGAAGAATTAAGCAAGTTCATTAATATATCATTTGTCATAAGCGCCCGGCAAAACTATCCTTCCCCGACGCACATTGTATTTTTATTGTTGATTTTATGCAAAATAATTCATCTATTAAAATCTCCGAGCATGCCGGCGCCGGCATGACGGCCCCCGAGCAAAAAACCGGAACAAAATATCTGCTCTGGCACAGCTTTTTTAACGGGCTGGGGTTCAATTTTATCGGCGACACGACCGTGGTGCTTTTGGCGCTCTATTACGGCGCTTCCAATACCACGCTCGGATATCTTTCTTCGGCCCTGAATGTAAGCGGACTGGTGCTTTTGTTCGTGCCGCTGCTGTTTGCGGGCATGAATCTTATGACGGTTTATTTCTGGTCCTGGATTATGCGCGGTCTCATCTGCTGTTTTTACGGACTGGTGATTTTTTTACGGCCCGATTCGGCCATCGGCCTGATTTGCATCGTCTATATGCTTTTTTGCATTTTCCGCACGATCGGAGTCGCCATGCTGCAGCCCGTGCAGCGCATACTTTCCACCGAAGAATCCGCCGGGATCATCGTTGCCGACATGGCCATTCGCGCCAGTTGGTCTTCCATTATCGCGCGCATCATAAGCGCCCTCATTCTCGGCATTAAATTTTTAAGCGGCCTGCCGGGCCTGCTCATTTTACAGGCCTTAGGCATAATCGCCAATACGGCCGCGGCCTGGCAGATAAAAAAAATACCCTTGACGGTTAAGATTGAACCCCGGAACGAATCCTCGGGGATTATCGCCATGCTGCGCGCAAGCATGGCCGACCGCGAAAGGGCCATTGCGCTCCTGCTCAACTGGGGCGCGCTTTGCCTCGGGATCCTGGCCGGTTTTACGATTCCTTTCCTGCGTAAATCGGCCCATTTTTCCATCAGCATGATTTTTTCCTTTACAATTGTCGGGACCCTTGCCGGCATTGCCGCCAACGCCGCCGTAAGGCCCTTTGTCGATAAAATCGGCAGCAAACTGATCCTGACCGCCGGCCATTTTTTAATCGCCGCATGCAGCCTGGCGTGGTGCTTTGTTTCGCCATTTACAAACTGGACATGGCTGATGGGCCTGGGGCTTGTTACCAGCTTTTGCATGGCGCTGGTGGGGCTTTTGGTGGGCCGGATTTTTATAAACTCCTTTCCGGACAATGAGCGCCTGGCCTATTCTTCCATGGCCAGTTTTGTTTCGGCGCTGATTGCGCTTATCATGGGCATTATAGGAGGGAAATTGGCCGACGGGGGCGCGCTGCTGTGCCGGCACTTTCCAACAGCACCCTTGCACGAATACAGTATTACCTTTGTCGGCTTGTGCGTTGTGGCCATTATCAACGGCATACTCTGTTTCGGCATCCAGGAATCGCGCACGCTCACGTTTAAGGAATTGGCGGGAATCCTGCGAAAATCCTATCTTGAGCGGGGCGAGTAACGGCAATTAATTTATTTTAATCGGTTATATCAATAAGGAGACAAAACCATCATGGCATTAACCGCCGAATGGCGCAAACGCATCGACCACTGGCGCAGG
Organism: Chitinivibrionales bacterium; assembly: GCA_028718065.1. Lineage (GTDB taxonomy): Bacteria > Fibrobacterota > Chitinivibrionia > Chitinivibrionales > FEN-1185 > JAQUMP01. The sequence goes on from JAQUMP010000023.1 coordinate 6,292, forward strand.
GAACTTAAAAACCATTTCTATCGGCAGCTCGGCACGGTCGATATGGGCGTCTTTTTTACTTTGGACCGGCTACAGGCGCAGGAGGCCGGCCAAAAAACATTTCGACCGATTGCTTGCGGTGATACGTGGGGTAAAAAATGGGAATATGCCTGGTTTAAGGGCGCATTAAAACTACCCGCCGAAACGGCGGGCAAACGGATTGTGCTGCGGCCCGACTGCGGCGGCGACGGCGTTGTGTATATCAACGGCAAGGCCCTTGGCGGATGCGACAAAGAGCATAAGGAGATTCCGATTTCCCAAAACGCCGCTGCAAATACGGGGTACGCAATTCTTATCGAAACCTATGCCGGACACGGCGAAATCTCCTGGGGCATGGGCCCGATTCCGCCGGAACGCCGCGTGCCCGCCGAAGTGCCCGAAAAACAGGCGACCTTCCGGGGATGCTCCTTTGGCGTCTGGGAAGAGGAGCTTTACCAATTATGGCTCGACGCGGAAACGCTTACGCAACTCCGCGACAAACACGATCCGGAAAGCCTCCTTGTCGCCGCCATCGATGAGGCCCTGCGTAATTTTTCCCTGATCGTTGACTTTGAAGAAAACCTTGAAACCCTTTTTAAAACGGCGGCCGCCGCGCGCGAAGCTTTAAAGCCCCTGCTGGCGTGCAAAAACGGCACGGTCGCGCCGACCCTGTTTACCATCGGGCATTCGCACCTCGACGTCGCCTGGCTCTGGCCCCTGCGCGAGACCGAAGCCAAATGCGTGCGCACGCTTTCAACCCAGCTTGCGCTTATGGAGGCGTATCCCGAATTTAAATATCTGCAAAGTCAACCGCACCTGTACCGGATGGCCCAAACGGCCTGTCCCGAGTTGTACGAGCGCGTAAAAAAAGCGGCGGCCGCGGGAACGCTGGTGCCCGAAGGCGGCATGTGGGTGGAGGCGGACACCAACATAACCGGCGGCGAGAGTCTTATCCGTCAATTCCTGCACGGCCTGCGTTTCTTTAAAGAAGAATTCGGCGTGCAATGCGAAATGCTCTGGCTGCCCGATGTGTTCGGCTACAGCGGCGCGCTGCCGCAGATCATGCGGGGCTGCGGCATTAACTATTTCGCCACGGCGAAAATATTCTGGATGCAAAACGGCGGCGATCCGTTTCCGTATAACACGTTTCTGTGGGAGGGCATCGACGGTTCCGCGGTGCTGACGCATCTTATCAACGATTACGCTTCCCCGACCGATCCCAACGCGCTCATAAGCCGCTGGAACGAGCGCGTTCAAAAGAGCGGCATAAGCACGCGGCTGATTCCCTTCGGCCACGGCGACGGCGGCGGCGGCGCAACGCGCGATCATCTTGAATTTTTGCGGCGCAGCGCCGATTTGCAAGGCGTTCCCAAAACGGTCATGGCCCATCCGTGCGACTTTTTCCGCGACCAGGAAAAGCGCGGTATTCCCGAAGCGCGTTACGTGGGTGAGCTTTACTTTCAGGGACACCGCGGCACTTATACCTCGCAGGCCCGCACCAAAAAAAGCAACCGCCAGTGCGAATTTGCCCTGCGCGAGGCGGAGATGTGGTCTGCCTTCGCGTCCCTGCTGGCAGGGAATGCCGTGCCCTCGATCGAGCTGGAAAACGCCTGGAAAAAGGTCCTCCTGAACCAATTCCACGATATTATCCCCGGCTCATCGATCCGCCGGGTTTACGAAGAGGCGGAAAGCTCCTATCAAGAAGTCCTAAAAACCGCCGCCGCGCTCACGGACGCCGCCACCGCGGCCATTGTTGACAAAAAAGATTGTCTGACGATATTTAATTCGCTCTGCTGGCCGCGTACCGTTCTTGTACCGGTGCCGCCTAATTGGAACGGGGCCAAAAGCGTCGACGGCGAAATCTGCCCGCTGCAAAAAGACGGCGATGCCTGCATGGCCGAAGTGCGCCTCCCCGCCTGCGGCTGGACAAGCCTGGAAGCAGGCGCCCATGCGCAAACCCTTCCCCCCGGTTTAACCGTCTCCGCGACCGCGCTCGAAAACAGCCTGGTGCGCTATTCGTTTAATGACAAGGGGGAGATAACCGAAATTCTTGACAAGGAAACCGGCCGCCAGGTTGCCGCGGGACCCTGCAATAGTTTTAAAATGTACAAGGATATCCCGGCGGCCTGGGACGCCTGGGACATCGACAGCACCTATAAAAAAGCGCCGGTGGAATTGCCGGAAAAAGCTTTGATCGAGGTGGTAACAACAGGGCCGATTAAAGCTGTTTTGCGCGTCAAACGAAAACTGCATGATTCCATTATGACGCAGGAAATTGCGCTTAAGCATAACAGCCGGCGGCTCGATTTTGTCACCACCATCGACTGGGCCGAAAACCACAAATTGCTCAAAGTAAATTTCCCGGTTTGCGTGCTGGCGGACCAGGGCGTCCATGAAATTCAGTTCGGGCATGTGCAGCGTCCCAATCATGCCTCGCGGCCCTTTGACGCGGACCGGTTCGAAGTTTGCAACCATAAATGGTCGGCCCTTTTGGAAACCAACCGCGGCGCGGCCGTGCTTAACGACTGCAAATACGGGATAAATATCGAGGGCAACTCCATCAACCTGACGCTGCTAAAAGCCGCGCTCGGGCCCGATCATACCGCCGACCGCGGCCTGCAGCAGTTTACCTATTCATTTTATTTTTGGAACGGCACGTTTAACGAAAGCGACATCGTACGGCAGGCTTACGACCTTAACTGCCCGGTGGTAGTGCAGGCCGGCAGCGCACAAACCAGGTCAATTGTAAATGTTGATGCGGCCAATATTATCGTGGAAACGATCAAACCGGCCGAAGACGGCTCCGGTGATATCGTGCTGCGCCTTTACGAATGCAAACACAGCGCCACGCGTTGCGCGGTCCGGGTGGACCTGCCGGTGAAAGCGGCGATGATAACCGATATGCTGGAAAACAAAACCGGCGATTGCGAGTTTGTAAATAATATGCTTATGCTTGACTTTAGGCCGTTTGAAATAAAAACGGTCAGGCTGGTATGTTAATGAATCCGCCTCGGTTTTAAAAGTTAACCTATCTTAATCCAATGCATTAAAAGAGGATCGGTTAGCTCGTACGCGCGCTCTTTTTTAAGGAGCAACCCTCTCTTGACAAGCTCAACGACAATCCTTTGAACCGAAGAAACCGCTCCAAGCCTGTTGCGAGTCATAAATTCATTTGAAAAAATATTCATACTTCCTGAAGCGGCCAGGGCCGAGAGTACTTTGCGCTCTCCCGGCGATAATGAATCCCACAGTTCGACGAAAGCATGCGATTCTTTTTGAAGTACAATAAGGAGTGTTTTGTCTATGTCATTTTCGGCTATTTTTTTAAGGGTACGATAATACTCCCATACCTCACTGGCGAATAGCTGCGTATAATAAGGGTGCCCTTTTGTATAGGTGAGCAAGCGTTTGCAAGCCTCCGCGGGGAAAGTGTAGCCATCTTTTTTAAAAAGGCGGGTTATATATGGCGCCCAGACCTCTTGCGCGATTGTGTCGAGTTCAAAACGAGTTCCAAAATTATAAAAAGGCCTGGACTTGTCGGTAAAAAGGTGATTCATCAGATGATACTTGCTTCCTAAAAATGCGTACGAAACATGCTGGTGGTGTTGCATAGAAGACCGCATCTCGCGCTCAATCAACAAACCGTTTTCTATGCTGGTTATTTCCTGGAATTCATCAAAAACAACGCAGGCCTTCTTTTTTTTCTTGATGCAATATTTTTCCACAAAGTCAAATAGTTCAACCAAGGTTGAATTCTTTTTAAGAATATCCAGGTACAGCTCTACTTCAATCGAAGGAATCGCCGGTTCCGAATAGACCAATCGAGGGCGTAACGAAGGAATAGGCGAGCGGATCATTGAAAATATTTTGTTGTAGGGTGATTGCAATGATGCGATAACGGTAGACGAATAATATTGATAAAACTGTTCAAGCGTGGTAATACGATAAAAATCAAAATAAAACGTAAGGATCTTTTGGTTGGATAATTGTCCTATAACATGCTTAATGAGGGAGGTTTTTCCATAGCGCCGGGGCGAAAAAATAATTACATTTTGACCACGCCCCAGGTTGTCCGTTAAATAGGAGATTTCTTTTTGCCGATTAATAAACGAGGCGCCGGTAACGGTTTTGCCGAAGAAAAAAGGGTTTTCCATGCTATCAATATACTATTAACAACCTTTTTTCGGCAAGCCAATTATATAAATATGCGTAACGCAAAAACGTTAATATCTATTATACATATTTGCGTAATCATAAAAGGGTCTGTTTTAATTACGCGAAAAGAGAGCTGTGCTTTCCGGGCAAACTTCCCGGATTGCAGGACTGCCGTGGAATTAAACTCAGGCGCACTAAAAAAAGGCCGGTATTGCTTTTGCAATACCGGCCTTTTCCCAACACTCAATTAACCCTTAGTCAATCTTAACTTCGATCGCTTTGGAAACCGCCTTTTCGGTCTTCCTCAGCGTGAGTTCCAGAATGCCGTTGTGATATTTAGCTTTAATGTCTTTGGCGTCTACATTGTCCGACAGGTTAAAGCTCCGGCTGAACTCGCCATAGGTCCGTTCAAAATGGTAATAACGGTCTTTTTCGGTCTTTTCGGTTTCGCGTTTTTTGGTCCCGCCGATCGAAAGCACGCCGTTTTCCACCTTAACGGTTATGTCGTCTTTTTCTACACCCGGTAAATCGGCCCTGATAATGTATCCGTCTTTTTCCTCTATAATATCAATGCGCGGATACGTTTGGTTCGCGACATCCCGGTCCATTAAACTGAACCCGCAACCACATTCATCATCATCGTATAGTGCGGGCCATAATGTTGGTGTGTCTAAACGTAATAGTGGCATATAATCCTCCTTTAAGCTTGTTTTTTGGGTTATTTTGAAATGTTTTTGAGTAGCTCCTCCACGCTATCGCTCGTATTGAGTACGATTGAAAGATTGATTACATCATCAGAACCGATCACTTTTTGGCGATCAGGCCTACCACCCAAAAACGGGATGTAGTCGCTTTTCATTACGTCTTCCAATTTGATACTTCGCTTATCGATAACATTTTTCTTTTCTTCCATGATTTTCCTCCTTTACCAGGTACTACACAAACTGTTTTGTGACTATATATTTAAGCGAGCGTCGTGCCAACGAACCTATCTTTATAAAAATCAATATATTATTAAAAACATGGCAAAAAGAGACTTAAGCGGATTGTTTCATATTTGAAGCTATAAACGGTTCGTCGTTTAAAGATGAAACACTAAGAAAGGATAATTGCCGATGCCGAAGGATCGAACGGATTTAAGCGCAGAGCAAGAGAGAAAAGGTAGGGATAACTATTTTTAAGATGCTTTAAGTACATGAGCCATTCGTAAATAAGTAGGGAATAGGCACGCTGCATATCGTTGGCGATATGCTTGAGATCGCTGGGCGGCAAGGCGGTAACATCCGCGCGAAACTCCAACTCCTCGGCCAGATGAAATACCGCCCATAATAATTCGGTAAAGGTCTCGTGTTCGAGCAGGTTGGGGTTTTCCAGCAAGGTCAACAAAAAATTTCGTTTGTCAATAAACAGGGCCCGCAGATTTTTAAGATCGCCCCGTGCCGCATCCAGGGCAAAAACGTGGCCCTTGAGCTTTTGGGCGAGCGCTATAAACTGTTTGTCCGACCATGTCCCGGAAATTTTTAATTGACCGCGGGCAGATTCGAGCTGCGGATTAAAACGGGATATTTCGGCAAGCAGGGTCGTGCCGATCTCGCTGAAAAACACACCGATGACCATGTTGAGTTTGTTAAGCATAAGGCGCTGCTCCCGCACCGCAAGCATGCGGTCGAGGATCAGCGTCACCACCAGGACCTGGATGGGGATAAAGGCCGTTTCGGCCAGGACCCAATCAAGGATGTGCGGCGCATCATGAAAAAAAGAAAAATGCAGCAGATATAAAAGCGCGGAGAGCGCCAGAAGCGCGGCGCCGATAAGGACCTGCGAAGGAAGACGTTTCGTCATTAATTAATATTCGTCAAGATGATTCCATTCGGCATTTTCCAGCCACTCTTTGGGACGGCGCACGAATTCGATCATGTTTGTCATAAGCTGCAAATGCACCTGCTCCTGCTTGAGGATAAAAGTAAATACGGCTTGTTGGTCGGACTCAAGTTTCTGGGCAAGCGCTTGCTGATAATATTCGATGCTCTTTTGTTCAAAGCCTTTGGCTTTCTGGTAGGCGCTCACATAATCTTCCAGCGGTTCTTTGACCGAAAACGAGGCCGTCATTTTTGAAAAAACTTCTTGGGCGACTTCCAGCGCGCTGGAGTCCGGCAATGGGTCGGGCCGCACTTTTTTGGAAAGCGCTGAAAATTGGTCAAAATGTTTTTGCTCCTCGCCTGCCAAAAAATTAAAGATCCCGGCAATTTCCGGCAGCGGCGTGCGGGCCGCCAGACTCAGGTAATATTCCTTGCCCTCGCGTTCTATTTCCATTGAATTTTCCAGAATGTTCATGAAAGCCTCCTATAAAACAATTTCGGTTTCAACTTTTTTATTATGTTTTGTTTTTAAGTTTTTTTCTTTACAAGTCGCAAAAACAAGCTTGACCTTTTTCCCCGGTTCCAGGACCACGTCTTTGCTGTCGCCGCTGTTGAGCGGGATCGTAAAAGAGAGCGTGGCAACGCCGTTTGATTCTATGCAGCTCCCGGCGATGATATCGTTTTTGCCGCCCAGGGCGGTGTCGGCATCGTGCTTAAACATGCCGTTAGCGTAATCGTCGCGCAGGACGCCGTTGGCGCCATCGGCGTATCCAATAATAAGGTTGGCGCCTTTCATGAAAAATTTGGGATTAAAACCGACTCCGATCCAGCCGGCAGTCGCGCAGCTAACGCGGGCCACGAGGTTTTGGTTTTCGACTTTGTAGCTAAAGGTAAAGCCCTTTACCATGATTGTTTTCATATCATTCGTCGCGGCGGCGGCCGGGCTCGGCGCCTCGGCGGCAAAGCAGGCCCCATAAAATCCCGCGCACAAAATAAGACTTACGTACTTACGTATTTTGGTTTTCATGATCTAACCCTTTCGTTTTGGAAACATATTGGTTTTGATCCAGCTCCAGTTCAGATAAATATGCACGCCGCTAAAAATCACCAGCGTGAGGCCGATGCCCTTATGAATGGCGATAAAATTATCGGCGTCCAGAACGCCCCCCAGAAACAGGAGCGCCAGGATCGTGAGCACTTGCAAAATAAACAGGACCGAAACAACAGGATTAACGACCTTTAACAGTTTTGCTTTGTTCATTATAATTCTCCCCGGTAGGACGTGAGGCTTATGGTATTAAAAATAGGTTACGGAAGAGGCGCGCGCATTTCTTCTTTGCGCTGCATCCTAAGCATTGCCTATTTTATGGGCAGGACGGTCAATTCTCTTACCGGAAGCGCCAGAGCATGAAAAGCATACATCGCAGACGCATGATAATCGGAATCGCCATTGCCTGCGCGCTGGGCGCCGCCTGCGCAAAAGTAAAGGATACCGACAGCGTCGCGGTCAAGGCCGCCGGCGCGGTGCCGCAACTCCAGTCCACGGAACAATTCAAAAAGCTCGTGGAAGGCAGCGATAAAAAGCTGCTGGTCTTCGACCTCTACGCGGATTGGTGCGGACCCTGCCGCATACTTTCGCCCACGCTGGAGCAGATTGCCGCGGAACAGGGCAACAAGGTCTCTTTTTATAAAATCAACGTGGACCGCTTTCCGGACATTTCGCGGCTCTTTGGCGTGCGGGGCATTCCCTTGGTTGTATTCGTCAAGAACCACGAATCCAAGTACGCGCTCATGGGCCTGCAGCCCAAGAGCGCCTACGTGAACGCCATCAACACCTACGGCGGCGGCCCGGGCGACTCGCTCGCGGCCGTCAAGAAATAACTTTCCGGCGCAACGCCATCTATCCCAGGCTGTCGATCATTAAACCTTCGCCGCGCCCAAGGTCTTCGATGAGCCGGGCGAAATCCTCGTGGGTAATGTTTTTTTTGCGTTTTTCGGCCACGGCTCCAGTCTTGTCGAGCACGATTAAATCGATGAGGATCTGATCGCCTTCCCAATAGACCCTGAACCGATAGAGGGTGTTTTTCTTGGTCAATAGCTCGTTTAAGGCCGCGGCCGCTTTTTCAACGGTGCGAAAATAGGCTGCGACCTCGCGCTTGCCCTCTCGATGCCGGCGACGGTCCGGCCCTTCGACGGCGCGCTTTACGGGCGCAACTAAATCCCGGCCGCGCAGGGCGGCGCCGTCGAATATGCTTTTAACCCTCAACAAATCATCGTCGGCCATATCTTTTTAATATATATTCCTGTTTGTCATGAAAAAAAAACATCCTTGTCCCGATTGTAATTTCTGCCAGTGGTGTTCGGATGTCCGCTGTCATGCCTGCCGGGGTTGGATAGGGGCCACCGGGCTGCGCGCCGCCTGCGCGGCCGGTAAACGGAGC
>JAQUMP010000024.1:0-10176 GCA_028718065.1 Chitinivibrionales bacterium
CCCGAAAAGGATCGAACAATTCGCTGATTTTGCTGTCCGACCTGGCATTTATAGTAAACGTGCCGAATCGGACCGTCGTTACGGCCATGGATGGAGAGAGTATTAGGGACAATGTTTTTACGAACATAGACAGCACGGTGCTGGCGCGCTGAAACCAAGGACAGGACCGCCGCCCCGAACCGGGGCGCGGATGGCCTTTGTCGCCGATTGACAGAAGCGATATTCAGCAGCCTCGCCGCCGCTAACCACGGGTGAGGAGGACGTATGGTACGATCTCTCTACGATGGCATTTCGGGACTGCGCAACCTGCAGGTTGGGCTCGACGTGGCCGCCAACAATATCGCCAATGTAAACACGACCGGTTTTAAATCGGGCCGCATAACCTTTAAGGAATCCATGGCCCAGCTTTTAAAAGGCTCCTCGCGCCCGCCCGGAAATGCCGGTGGCACCAACCCGATGCAGCTTGGCCTGGGCATGGCGGTGGGCTCCATCGACACCATGATGACGCAGGGCAACATGCAATCCACCGGCCAGATCACCGACCTGGCGCTGGAAGGCAATGCCTTTTTTGCCTACTCCAACGGCACCGGCACCTTTTACAGCCGCAACGGCGGTTTACAGTACGATGCTAACGGCAAAATGGTTTCACCGACCAACGGCTTTGTGCTGCAAGGCATGATGGCCGGTCCGGACGGAACCTATCCTATCGGCTCAAAGATCGGGGACATTCGCATTCCGTTCGGCGAAAAAGCGCCGGCCAAGGCGACGGGTCAGGTAAGCTACGCCTGTAACCTTGATTCCGATTCCGAAGGCCTGGGGACGGTGATCCATACCAACGCCTATCTTGCCAATGTTTCCTTGCATGGCGCGCCGAATACCGGCGCGGCCGATACGGTGACCTCTTTGCATGATAGCGCCGGCAATTCGCTGGGAATTCAGGCAGGTGACACCTTGACGATATCTGCCTATGACACCGGCGGCGTCGAACATACTTTGCCGATAGTCGTTGATTCGGTCGCTTCGCCGAATACAACGCTTGCTGATATTATAACCGGTATTAATACTCTCTTGGCCCAGCCCGGTTTAGCTGCCGGCCCAGCCGCAGCGTCTCTAAACGGCAATGGTCAGATTGTTGTTAATACTGCCGGGACGGGCGCAACCATTAATAATTTGACCGTGCATAGCAGCCGTCCCGGTTCCAATTCTTATGTGTCCAATGCGTTCTCTTTTGGCGCGAGCATTACGCCCGCCGATCTGCTTGGCAAAAATTCCGACGCGTTCCGCGCGCCGGCGCTCGCAACGGATTACATGAGCGATCTGTATGATGCCACCGGCCAGACGCTTGGCTTTGAAGACGGTGACCCGATTTCGATTAATGGCACCGTGGGCGGCAAGACCACGCCTCCGTCAAGCCTTGTTTTTGCTCCACGAGTTGGCGCGATTGGAGCGGGCGGCACAACCGGAACAACCATGCAGAACTTGCTTGATGCGATTCAGTCGGCTTTTTCCCTGCCCAAGAACGACGGGACGCCGCAGAACAATCTTTCGGTCTCCATGGACATACCGAATACGCCGGATAACCAGATACCGGACGGCTCGATCGTTATCCGCGGACAAAAGGAGAAGGCGTTTGCGCTCACCAATGTTTCGCTCACGGCCACGAACTCGAACAACAATGCCATTTCGCCGACGCGCTTTAACGCCAATGCCGGGATGACCGAAATCCAGGCGGCGCGCGACACGGCGCAGCATTCAACCTCGATCGTGGTGTACGACGAATCGGGCGACGCGCATACCATGACCACCACCTTTACCAATTCGGGCACGCCGAGCGAGTGGCTGTGGCAGATCACCATGAACGGCGGCGAGCAGATCCTGGGCGGCAGTACCGGCCGCTTGACATTCGGGCAAGACGGATCGCCGTCGTCGTGGACGTTCGACGACAATTCCACGCGCTTTAGGTTTGATCCCATGAACGGTTCCAATGAAGTCGACGTGAACCTGAATATCGGTTCGCCCGGATCGTTCACCGGCATCACCCAGTTCCGGTCGCCTACCACGACCGCGGCCCGCGACCAGGATGGCTACCCCATGGGGAAACTGCAGGAAATCGCCATCGATGAATTCGGCGTCATTAAAGGCATCTTTACAAACGGTGTCAATAAGAGTCTGGCGCAGATTTATCTGGCGGATTTTAACAATCCCGCGGGGCTCATGAAAACGGGCGACAGCATGTTCGCCAAGTCGGACAACTCCGGTGAGGCGGTGATGCAGCTTCCGGGCATCGGCACGCCGACTAAAATAAAACCGGGCGCGCTCGAAATGAGCAACGTGGAACTGGCGACCGAGTTTACCAATATGATCACGGTGCAGCGCGGGTATCAGGCCAATGCGCGCGTGATAACCACCAGCGACGCCATGTTGCAGGAGTTGGTGCAGTTAATACGGTAATTTGGTAATTCCCTCACCCTTGCCCCTCTCCCGTTAACGGGAGAGGGAAAAGGGGACCGGGGTTAAAGGGTGAGGGTTTGTAACGCATTAAAAAATAATGCAATAAATATGTTGACCGAACTTAACATTAACGGTAAGTTTTATAACATACATAGTTCTTATTGTGTTACATCGTAGAGGCGGTATCCATGATTGCGGTGCAGCGGCTCAATAAAAGCGATTTTGTTTTAAACGCGGATTACATCGAGACCGTGGAAGCCACGCCGGACACCGTGATAACATTGACAAATGGCAAAAAATACATCGTGAACACCCCGCTGGCGGAGGTGATTGCGCGCGCGATTAAATACAAGCGGATGTGCCATGAGAGCATTACCGTGCTGCATCGCGACGAAGCGGAATATAAGGAGCAAAAGAAAAAGGCGGAAGGCGTATGAACAAAAAACCCGACGAAAAAGCCCCGGCCCCCGAACGCGAAAAAGGCGGCGAGGACGCGGCGGCACCGGCCAAGAAAAAACCGGCGAACATGCAGCAGATCATATTCCTGGGCATTATCGTGGGCGTGGTGGTTTTAAATACCATCATCGCGCTGGTGCTGGTCTCGGCCACGCGGCCCAAACGGCCCGACGAAAAGGCCGCCGAAATGAAAGCCGATTCCCTGAAAGCAACCACCGAAGCCGTCCTTTCCGAGGGCGCGCCGCTGGAACCGCCCATCGAGGCCATCGTTAATATCGCCGGGACCGACGGCGAGCGTTTTTTGAAGGTAGTGGTGGTGCTGTGGTACGACAAGAAAAAATATCCCAAGATGGGTGGCGGCGAGGGCGGCGGCATGAAGGAAAAGGCGCCCATGTACAAGGACATGCTCATAGAGATCCTTTCGCCCATGACCCTGCCGGAGCTGAACGAACCGGATGTAAAGGACAAGATCCGCAAGAACCTGTTGCGCATGATTAACAACACGATGTCGCCCAAGGAAGGCGAAATAAGCAACGTGCTGATAGACCAGTTTATAATTCAATGATTTTCGCTTAACCTCTCCCCAACTCCCCTGCCCCTCTTCCCCTCTCCTGTCGGAGAGGGGAAGAGGGGTGGCCGAAGGCCGGGGTGATGAGGAGAGGTTGCAAGTATTCGCTAAGTTTACAAAGGAATAGAGTGTGAGCGATATTCTTTCCCAGGAAGAGGTTGATGCCCTGCTGGCCGCGGTTTCCGCGGGCGGGGAAAGCGACATCGCCGGCGCCGCGGCCGCGGGCGGCGGCGAGGGCGAAGAGGCCTCCGCGGTCAGCGACAAAACCCTTTCGATCTACGATTTTCGCCGCCCCGACCGGGTCTCCAAGGACCAGATGCGCACGCTGCAGAACCTGCACGAAAGCTACGCGCGCCAGTTTTCCACGACACTCACCAATTTCCTGCGCACCTTTGTGGAGATCGACCTGGTAAGCGTGGACCAGTTGACATTTTCGGAATTCGTGATGTCCATCAGCAATCCCAGTTGCATTTATGTTTTTAAGATGGAGCCGCTCGAGGGCAGCGCCATCATAGAAATCAACCCGTCGCTGGTTTTTTTTATTATCGACCGTCTCTTCGGCGGCCAGGGGCGCCCCAGCGAACAGAACCGCGAGCTTACCCTGATCGAGGAGAGCGTGATCCATCGCATCGTGGAGCGCGGCCTGAACGACCTTAAGGAAATCTGGGAGCATATCGGCATATTCAGCCCTAAGGTGGAAACCTACGAAACCAATCCGCAATTCGTGCAGATCGCGCCGCCGGGCGAAACCGTAATCCTGATCTCGCTCGAAGTGCGCATGCAGAACGCCTCGGGCCTGATGAGCCTTTGCTTTCCGTATATGCTGCTGGAAGGCGTGCTTAATAACCTCTCCGGCGAATCGTGGATGTCCTCACAGAGCAATACGACGCTCGAAACCAGGCAGGTCCTGGAACGCGAAGTCCAATCCTTTGATCTGCCGGTGTCGGTGATTATCGGCCAGACTACGCTTTCGATCCGCGACCTGCTGCAACTGCAGCGGGGCGACCTGCTCTGTTTGGACCGGTCCATGGAGAGCGATCAATTGGTGCAGATTGGCAACAAAACCAAAATGACCTGCAAATCGGGACTTATCGGCCGCAAAAAGGCCGTGCGAATTACACGGATCCTCGAAAAGGAGGTACCGGGAAGCAATGAGTGATCAATTGTCTCAAAACCAGATCGATTCCCTGTTGACGGACGCAAATCTTTCCGGCAGCGGCGCAGAGCCGCTGACCGAGGAAGCATCCGCGGAAGCGGGTCCGAAAAATTACGAGGCGCTGGCGGGCGTCTTTGACGTTTTTATCCAGCAGGCGGTGTCGGTGCTTTCGACCCTGCTCAATAAAACCGTGCGCTTTCAGATTATACAGAGCGGCGCGGCCGAGGCGGCCGCCATCGGCGCCGTGGGCCCCGCCCTGCTGGCGGTGGAGATTCCGTTTAACGCCGAGGGCGCCGGCACGTTTACGATTGTTATTGACAAAAAGGAAGTTGCCGCGCTTTCCGATCTTATGATGATGGGCGACGGCAAGGCCGAATACACCGAGGACCACCGCGACGCCATCGGCGAGCTTTTTAACCAGGTCGTGGGCGCTTTTGCCGGGGCCCTGACCGGCAAGCACGGCGTGGCCGCCAGCATCGGCACGGTGAGCGTGAAGGACTTCGATATTGCCGCGCCGTCGTTTGCACTTGACCAGGTCGACATGGGTATTCTAAAAATTACCGTGACCGATATCGGCGATGCGCCCTTAGCCGTGCTGATAACCAGTTCGGTCGCCGAAACGCTCATGCAAAAACTTTCCGCGCCGCCGGAGGAGGGCGCCTCCGAAGGCGATGCGGGCAACGCTTCCACGTCGCTGAATGCCGCCGAACTCTCCGACCTTTCGACCGTTACCATGCCGTCGGCCGGCTCCGAGAATTCTTCGTCGTTTACGGAAAGCTCGCTCGGCTCCAGCACGGGCGCCTCCACGGCCGCGCGCGAAAACGTGGAAATGCTCATGGACATAACGCTTGACGTTTCGATAGAGCTGGGCCGCACGCTTATGTCGGTGAAACGGGTCTTGGAGCTTGCGCCGGGTTCGGTGGTGGAACTCGACCGCATGGCGGGCGAGCCGGTAGACCTTTTAGTAAACGACAAGGTCGTGGCCAAGGGCGAAGTCGTGGTCGTGGATGAAAATTTCGGTATCCGCATCGTTTCGCTGGTTTCGCCGGAGGAACGCATCCGCAGTTTGCGCTAGGCCCCAAAGCAAGGAAGGCTATTACATGATCCAGGGACGAATGATTAAAGTAGGGGCGTATTGCTATACGCCCTTATTAATACGCATCATACCCATTCTGCTGGTTGTTCTGGGCGGCGCGCCGAGAGTTTGAGCCGCGGACAGCAGCACCGGCAACTTCGACATCGGCAAAGTGCAATCCGCCCTCACCGGCAGCGGCGTGGTTTCGGCCGATACCGGGGTGCACGCCGTGCAGCCTTCCGGCAGGCGCCAGACCGTATCGGCCGCGTTTTTGACCCTGCGCATTATCGGATATCTGGTATTGCTCCTGGTTATCCTGGTCGCCGGAACCTGGCTCATTAAAAAGATCGGCATGGCCGGTAAATCAAAAATCGGCGGCGGCGCCATGGATATTATCGAGGCCCTGCCGCTGGGGCAGGGCAAGAACCTGGCCCTGGTGCGCGTTCTTGACAAAGTATATGTCCTGGGCCAGACCAACCAGCAGATCACGCTGCTGGACACTTTTACGGGCCAGCAGGCGCTTACGCTCATTGCGCAGAGCCGCGAAATTGTTTCCATAACCCAGTTCAAGGATGTGTTTCGTTCTTTTATGGAGAAATTTAAAAAATAATGGGTACACGCGCTTATAAAAAGGGTGGGCTGTTATCGGTATCGGCTATCGGCCGCCTAACCTTTAATACTTTTTTTAAAAGTTCTCAAAAATCAAGCGGACAAGGGGCCTTTTTTACGGTCGTCATGGCAATCCTGGCCGGCGCGCCGGGGCTCTGTGCGCAGGTATTGCCCAAGATATCCGTTTCGCTCGGCCAGACCCAAAAGCCGGCGGACGTGGCCGTGGCTTTACAGGTGCTGTTTTTAATCACGATTCTGGCGCTGGCGCCTTCGATAATCATCATGCTCACCTCCTTTACGCGCATTATCATCGTGTTTTCGTTTTTGCGGCGCGCGCTGGGCACGCAGACCATGCCGCCGGACCAGATCATGGTGGGGCTGGCGCTCTTTTTGACCTTTTTTATCATGATGCCCACGCTTACGAAGATTAACGATACGGCGCTGCAACCCTATCTGGCCGAAAAGATCACCTGGAACGAGGCCCTGCCGCGCGCGGAAAAGCCGCTGCGCGATTTTATGTTGCGCCAGGTCAACGAAAAAGACGTGGCCCTTTTTGTGCGCCTCTCCAAGTCGCCGCCGCCCCGCACCGTGGAAGACCTTAATCTGCTGGTGATTATTCCGGCATTCATTACGAGCGAGCTCAAGACCGCTTTTATCATCGGATTTATCCTGTATATTCCATTTTTGGTGATCGACATGATCGTGGCCTCGGTGCTGCTCTCCATGGGCATGATGATGCTGCCTCCCGTTATGATCTCGCTGCCATTCAAGATTATTCTTTTTGTGTTAATTGACGGATGGAATTTAATCGTTAAGGAATTGGTGGTTTCGTTTCGATAGGAGAAAAATTTATGAATCCGACCATGGCAATCGAAATCGGCAAAGACGCCCTCATTATCACGCTGTTATTATCGGGCCCTATGCTGATTGTGGGGCTGGTGGTAGGCCTGGTGATTGGTATTTTTCAGGCGGTCACGCAGATCCACGAAATGACCCTGACGTTTATTCCTAAAATCGTGGCCATGACCGTGGTGCTGATCGCGACCCTGCCGTGGGTGGTGATCCGGTTCATGGATTATACGGTAAATTTGTTTGATAAAATTCCGATATTAATTCATTAAAATAATATTATTGACTGACGAGACATTATTATTGACTGACGAGACTGGCCCCCTAGATAGCCTTGATGTAAGATGTAAGCTCTCGTTCGGGGGCAGTTAGGTAGGATTAGGCTAAGAAGCTGGAAATTGCAGACATCGTGTTTTAAATGTTTTAGCTATAACAAGCATTTTCATTACGGGATTTAAAGGGCGGAGCCCTTTCCAGAAAATTTGTTTATGTTTAATCCAGCCCAATTTACCGTAAATCAAATAGAACTCTTTATGCTGGCCTTTTTCCGGGTTATCGGCATTATAGCCATGCTCCCCATCTTCGGTTCCCGCGATGTGCCTTTACAGATAAAACTGGGTATCTCGTTTGTCCTGACCATAATGCTGTATCCGCTGCTCGCCGCCCATGGACCCGTGGCAATACCAACGCACATAATCCTCTTTGCGCTGCTTGCTATTAAGGAGTTTCTGATCGGCGTTATCGTGGGTTTTGTGGCCTCGCTGATTTTTACCGTGATCCAGTTCGCCGGCCATCTGGCCGATTCGCAGATGGGCTTTGCCTTTGTGGAACTGGTGGACCCGTTTACCGACATGCCCGTGACCACGCTCGGCCAGATGTGGACCCTGGTATTTACCATTTTTTTCCTGATGATTAACGGGCACTATTTTATGCTCCTGGCCATGGAAAAAAGTTTTACGGTGATCCCGATCATCGGCGGCCAGCATATTGCATCCGACCGGGTGGTGTGGTTCGTGAGCGGCCTCATCGGCAATGTTTTTGCCCTGTCGCTCAAACTGGCCGCGCCGATTTTCGTGACGCTCATGTTCACCACCATGAGCCTGGGAATAATTTCACGTACGGTGCCGCAGCTCAATGTGTTTTTTGTGGGACTGCCCCTGGCGATCGTGCTCGGATTTATCACGGCCGTGGCCGCCTTTCCGCTCATGGGCGCGGTTTTTAAAAAAATGGTCGATGCGTTCGTTACCGACATGATGACGGTCTTGTATTTGATGGCTTGACATAAGAAGAAACACCTATGGCCGAAGAATCATTTGACGAAAAAACCGAACCCGCGTCCGATAAAAAACGGCAGGAGTCGCGCAATAAAGGTTCGGTGGCCAAAAGCTCGGAAGTCAATTCCGTGGCGGTCCTGGCCGCGGCGCTTTTTCTGCTTAAAATATTCGGGCCGTGGATGTACCATCAACTCGATTTTTTCTGCCGCACATCTTTCCAGATGATCGCCCATCCGAAAATGGACATGCAATCGTTTCTGGCCCTGAGCAATTGGAGCATCCTTTTTATGGGCAAAGTCTGCATGCCGGTGGTGTTGGGGATCCTGGTGGTGGGCGTTTTGGCCAATATAATCCAGGTAGGGTTTTTGTTTACGATGGAACCGCTCATGCCCAAAATGTCGAAAATCAACCCGTTTACCGGCATCGGGCGGCTTATTTCGCTGCAATCGCTCGTAGAACTTCTCAAAAGCATTCTTAAAATCGTCATTATCGGGTTTGTGGCCTATATCATCATGAAGGACGCCTACCCGAAATTTCTCGTTTTGTCGGATGTATCCGTGGGGGCCATGTGGTTGCTAATGCTTTCCGTGGCGTATAAGATTTTTTTCTGGATCACCATGATCCTGATCGTCCTGGCGGTCCTTGACTTTGCGTATCAGCGTTTTGATTTTGAGAAAAAATTGCGCATGACGCGCCAGGAAGTAAAAGAGGAACGCAAGCAGATGGACGGCGACCCGCAGATCAAGGCGCGCGTCCGCTCGCTCCAGCGCGAAATGGCGCGGCGCCGCATGATGGAGGCGGTGCCCAAGGCTACGGTGGTGGTCACCAACCCTACCTATATCGCCATCGCCATCCGCTACGAAAGCGCGGAAATGAACGCCCCGGTGGTGGTCGCCAAGGGCAAGCGCCATCAGGCCGAACGCATCCGCGCCCTCGCGGCCGAAAACAACATTCCGATCTACGAGAACAAACCTCTGGCGCGCGCCATGTACGATAAAGTGGAGCCGGGCATGGAAGTGCCCATGGAATTTTATACGGCCGTGGCCGAAATTCTGGCCTATGTTTACCGTCTTAAAACCAGGAAGGCGGCATGAGTAAAATAAAAACCCTATCGCTGCTGGTCGTCGTGCAATGCGCTTTACTTGCGGGCATCGTCGCTTTTATGTGCTCGCCCGTTGTCCCCAAATCTTCCGGCTCCGGCGACTATGCCATTAGTTTTAATCTGGAGCAAATGGGCCGCTATAGCGCGGTGTATTGGGGCATGCCCATTCCGGCCATCATCATCTTTCCGGACACGGTCACGTTTGCCGATATCGGCTGGCACCTTCCCTCGGGATCGTACCGGGCGGCATACGGCCCCTCCGCGCGCGTAAAGCAGATAACCGTGGACCTTTACTGGGACAAAATCCCACTGCATAAAGACAGCCTCGGCAATCCGGTGGACACGCTCTTTATTACCCTCGGCGGCGGTCTTTTTAGCAGCAATTCCGTGTACGTGACCGTGCGCAACCTACCCCCCCTCATCGACAGCATCAAGATAAATAAATCCAAGCTCACGGGGTCCGATAGCGTTTACTTCTTCAATACCGATTCGGCCGGTCCCTGGAGCGTGCACCTGTATGCCCATGATGTAAAGGGCGATTCGGTGCGCATTACCTGGACGGCCCGGCGCAACGACAGCCTGGGCGCATTCGCGGGGCCAATCACGAGCTACCGCACGCCCGCGGGAAATTTTACC
>JAQUMP010000024.1:10186-14472 GCA_028718065.1 Chitinivibrionales bacterium
CCCAGGTTCTGATTGTCTTGGCCATCAGCCGCGGTAATCCGCGGCAGCCGCCCAACGTTGACACGGTGCGCATCAACGACAGCCTGTATATAACGGCTGATACCGTGCTCGCGCTGCAGCAATTCAGCGCCGAGACGCTCTGGCTGCAAACGTATCCGCATGGATTTACGGCGCAGGACACGATAATCGTAACCTGGACCGCCACGAAACGCAGCAACCTGACGCCAGCCACGGATGCGCTCAGTTCCACCGCGGCCCGTTATTTTTATGCCGGGACGCTGCCCGCGATCGCCGACAGTATCGACACCATAGTTGTGCTTGACACCATAAAAATGACCGCCGTGAACGGCCGCGGCTATTCCCTGCGCAAATATTTTGTAGTGTGCCTGGTCCATCCGGTCGCGGGGCGCGGGCCGATTATCGACAGCGTGAGCGTGGGCAACCGTCATTTCGCCGCGGACACGGCCGCGCTGCTCTCCTATTCCGCGGTGATCGTGGATTCGGTCCCGCTCGACGCCTTTGCGCGCGGATTCAACAGTCTGGAGGTGGTGAACTACCGCTGGAGCGCGTCGAGCGGCGCCAACCTGGTGCCCTATGCGACCGGCGCCGGCAAGAAGGCCTATTACAAATGTACGGGGACGACCTGCCGCGATACCGTAGCCGTGGCCAATGCCGCGACCGTGGTGGACACCGTGACCGTGGTCGTGACCCGCATCGGGAACAATCAGTCGCGTCAGTCAATCGTGCTTAAAAAAGCGCCCAAGCGCCTCAACCGCGCGCCGTATTTCGACAGCATAACGGTCGCCGATACGGTCTTTAAAGGGGCCGATTCGGCCTACGGGTATTTAAAAGCGCGCGCCCGCGACACGCTGCGCATGAGCTTTGCAATCCGCGACAGCGACGCCGTCCTGGATTCGCTTTATTTTAAAGCGGCCGCCACCGACACCGCCGGGTTCGGCCGCCCCGTAAGGACATCCAAGAATTTATATAAAATAACGCTGGTTTGCCGTGACGCCTCGTATGTGGATACGCTCACGGCGACGGCCAGCGACCAGTGGCTGGCGTCCCGGTCCAAACAGGTTTACATTACGGTAACAAAATAAGGCAATTTGCATGAATCTTTCCAGCGCCATGGAAATCCCGCTGATCCAGAACCTGCGCAAGCAGCGCGATTTAATCATCGTGCTGGGCGTGGTGAGCATCATCCTGGTGATGATTATCCCCATTCCCACGTTCTTCATGGACCTGCTGCTTTCCTTTAACTTGTGCCTGGCCCTGATAATTCTCTTAGTGTCAATGTATAACCGCGAGCCGCTGGCGTTTTCGGTTTTCCCCTCGCTGCTTTTGACCGTGACCCTCTTCCGGCTTTCGCTCAATGTCGCCGTAACGCGCCTGATCCTGTCGCAGGCCGACGCCGGGCGCGTGGTGGAGGTGTTCGGCACCTTTGTGACAAAGGGCAATATCGTCGTGGGTTTTATTATCTTTTTAATCATCGTGATTATTCAGTTCATCGTTATTACCAAGGGCGCCGGGCGAATCGCCGAAGTGGCCGCGCGCTTTACCTTAGACGCCATGCCCGGCAAACAGATGGCCATCGACGCGGACTTAAACGCCGGGCTCATAACCGAGGAACAGGCGCGCACGCGCCGCGCCAAAATCGCCCAGGAAGCCGACTTTTACGGGGCCATGGACGGCGCGTCCAAATTCGTGCGGGGCGATGCCGTCGCCGGTATCATTATCATGCTCATAAACATTATCGCCGGTTTTATTATCGGCGTGGTGCAGCAGGGCCGTGACTGGCAGGAGGCCATAAACATTTATACTAAGTTGACAATTGGGGACGGCCTGATAACCCAGATCCCGGCGCTCATGATCTCCACCGGCTCCGGCCTTTTGGTAAGCCGCGCCGCCTCGCAGAGCAACCTGGGCGAGGAAATTTCCAGCCAGCTTTTTTCCAACCCGCGCGTACTCTTTATCGCCGGCGGCGTGATGTTTTTATTTGCGCTGATTCCCGGTTTCGACAAGATCCCCTTTATCGTGCTGGGCCTGGGGCTTATGGGACTGGCCTACGTCAGCGTGCGCCGCATAAAGGCCGAAAAGGCCGCCGCGGTGCAGGCGGCCGCGCCGGCAGCGCGCTCGACCGAGGAAAAAGTGGAGGATTATCTGCACGTCGACCCCATGGAACTGGAGATCGGCTACGGGCTTATTCCGCTCGTAGACGTCAAGCAGGGCGGCGATTTGCTTGACAGAATAACCATGATCCGGCGCCAGTTGGCCACCGAACTGGGCATAATCATTCCGCCCATCCGCATCCGCGACAACATCCAGCTTAAACCCAACGAATACCGCATGAAGATCCGCATGCTTGCCGTTGGCAAGGGCGAGCTCATGAGCGGCGCCTACCTGGCCATGGATCCGGGCGGAGCCACCAAAAAAATCCGCGGCATCCAGACCACCGAGCCTGCCTTCGGCCTGCCGGCGCTCTGGATTACCGAAAGTCAAAAGGAGTCGGCCGAACTGGCCGGCTACACCGTGGTGGAGCTTCCGGCCGTGCTGGTGACGCATCTGACCGAAGTCATCCGGCGCCACGCCCACGATTTGTTGAGCCGCCAGGACGTGCGCGGCCTGCTTGACAATTTAAAAGAAAAACACCCGGCCGTGGTGGAAGAGCTCACGCCCGCCCTGCTTTCGATCGGCGAAATCCACAAGGTGCTCCAGAACCTGCTGCGTGAAAAAGTTTCGGTGCGCGATCTCACGCTGATCTGCGAAACCCTGGCTGATATCGCGCGCAAAAACAAGAACCCGGAAATCCTCACCGAATACGTGCGCAATGCGCTGGCGCCCGCCATCTGCGACACGTATAAAACCGAAGCGGGGCTGCTGCCGGTGATTACCATCGATCCCGCCCTGGAAGCCAAGTGCGAGAGCAGCATGGTGGAAACCGAATCCGGCTTCCGGCTCACGCTGCCCCCGCGCGACGTAGGCAAGATTATGGCGGCGGTGGGCAAACAGGTGGAGGCTGTCAAGGCGCGCAACGAAGTCCCGATGGTGCTTTGCGCTCCGACCATTCGCAGTCAATTTAAAAAACTCACCGAGAGCAATTATCGCGACCTGGTGGTGCTCTCCTACAATGAAATCGTTCCGGGCATCGATATCCGCTCGGTGGGCATGATACGGCTTGAGAATGAGGGGGCTTAGTTGACGACCTCGCCCCAATGCCCCTGCCCCTCTTTACCTCTCCGAATCGGAGAGGGGAAGAGGGGGGCCGAAGGCCGGGGTGATGAGGTGAGGTCAAGAGAAACGTAACTAAAAATAACAGGTGCTGTTTTAACAAGAGCTTTACACTATGCGCATAAAAAAATATGTCGGCGCGACCATGCAGGAGGTGCTGCTTAAAATCAAGGAAGAGCTCGGCGAAAACGCCATGATTTTAAAGACGCGCAAACTGCCCAAAAAACTTTTTTCCATCGGAAGCCAGGATCAGATCGAGGTCACCGCCGCCATCGACGACGACGCCGTCGCGCCGCTGCCGGCGACGCCCCTGCGGATGTCTGAGGGCGCCGGGGTCTATCGCCGGCCGCCCGCGGCCCTGCCCGAGGGAACCGAAAGCGGCGATCCGTTTTTTCCGCCCACGCAGGTGGCTTCGCGCATTGTAAAGAAAGGCGCGCCGCCGGCGGCCGCGGTCCCGGCGCCGCGCAGCGGCGACGCGCTGCGCCTGGTGGAGCTCAAGGAGGACATCCGCGAGCTCAAGGACATGTTAAAATCGATTCTTAAAACCGGTGAAACCGCCGCTGCCGGCGGGTTTGTAGGCGGCTGGGCGGTGCTTTACAAACGGCTTGCGGACGCCGAGGTAAGGCCGGAGATCGCCGCGGCGCTGATTGCCGCCATGCAGGACGGCAAGAGCGTGCCGGACGAACAGATCAATAAAAAATTCATAGAGGTATTCGCGGGCCATTTTCCCGTGAGCGGTCCGTTTGCCCTGAAGGACGACGGGCCGCTGGTGGTCGCCCTGGTCGGGCCCACGGGCGCGGGCAAGACCACCACGCTGGCCAAGCTGGCGGCGCATTACAGCATTACCAAGGAAAAGGCGGTGTCCATCATTACGGCCGATACCTATCGCATCGCCGCGATCGAGCAGATCCGGACCTTTGCCGACATCGTCAAGATTGGTTTACAAGTGGTATTTTCGCCCGAAGAGGTCCCGCAAGCGCTGAGCGCCTGCGAAAACGACGACCTGGTGCTTATTGATACCGCCGGGCGCAGCGTGCGCAACCGTCAGCACATGG